>VGPF01000086.1 GCA_016875535.1 Chloroflexota bacterium | reverse complement strand
CGCGGCTGCGATGAAGAGCGGGAGCCGGCTGCGGCGCGGAGGTTGAGGTTCAGCCTCGAGGCCGCCCTCCAGGATAACTCTGGCTTCCCCTATCTATGTCACGCAGCCGCTTGCGAGGATCCTTTTCGAGACAGCGGCCGAGCAGCTTTCGAAGGGCGGTGGGCAGATCGGAGGGCAGCCCATCAAGGCGAGGGGAGTCCTTCATTACCGCGGCCAGGGTTTCTGAAATCGTCTCCCCGCTGAAAACCTTCTGGCCGGAGAGCATCTCGGCGAAGACCCCGCCGAAGCTCCAGATATCGACGCGGCGGTCGATCGGTTTTCCGGCGGCCTGTTCGGGAGCCATGTAGGCGGCAGTGCCCATGATAGTGCCGGGCAAAGAGACCGACGGCGTTCCCGGCGCGGGGCTGGCGGGGTCAGTGGCCTTCGCCAAACCAAAATCGATCACCTTCACTTTGCCGTCCGGCTTGATCTTGATGTTGCCGGGCTTCAGGTCACGATGGACGACAACTCGTTCGTGGGCGGCTTCGGGCGCTTCGGCGATTTGGCGAGCGATTTCGATGGACTCGGCGGGCGGAATAGGGCCCTTGCGGATGCGCTCCGCGAGGGTTGGGCCTTCGACCAGCTCCATGACCAGGTAGTTGGGGCCCACATCGTAGAGGGTGCAGATATTGGGGTGGTTGAGGGCTGCGACGGCGCGGGCTTCCTGGCGAAAGCGGTCGCCGAATTCGGTCGACGCCACTTTGAGGGCGACGGATCGGCCGAGACGGCTGTCGTGGGCGGCGTATACACGGCCCATACCGCCTTGGCCGAGAAGGCCGGTGATTTCGTACGGACCGAGGCGAGTGCCGGGAGGCATTTCCGGGGCAGCGGCTGGGGTGAGCAGGGCTTCGGCATCGGCCCACGCCGGGCGGTCGAGAGGACCAGCGCCGGAGTGGTCCTGCGCCAGGAGGGAGTCGACTTCGCGGCGCATGGCGGAGTCGTGGCTACAGGCGGCCTCCAGGTAAGCGGGCCTCTCTTGGGCTGGCTGCGAGAGAGCACCGAAGTAGATTTCCTCGATTTTCGCCCAACGCTGCTGAGTCACGCCGCTGTGCTCCTGTCTCTTGATATTAAGCTATAGGTTTGATCGTCGGGAAGGAACCTTGCGTGGAAGCTGCTCGCCTGGAAATCACCGGTCTACTACGCGCGTGGCGCGAGGGAGATGATGCGGCGCTGGATCGCCTGACGCCCTTGGTGTATGAGGAGCTCAAGAAGATCGCCCGTGTGTACACGCGGGGCGAGCGGCAGGATGCCACGCTCCAGGCGACGGCGCTCGTGAACGAAACGTTTCTTCGGCTGGTGAACACCGGAGTGGACTGGAGTGACCGGGCTCACTTCTTCGCAGTGGCGGCGCAGATGATGCGCCGGATTCTGGTGGACGCCGCCCGCCGGCGGAATCGGGCGAAACGGGGCGCCGGGGCGGTGCAGCTTCATCTGGATGAGGTTCCTGATTTGACGGGGGCGCGGAGCCGCGAACTGGAACTGGTGGACGACGCATTGAACTCCCTGGCGCAGTTCGACCCGCGCCGCGCGAAGGTGGTGGAGCTTCGCTTCTTTGGAGGACTGACCGTGGAGGAGTCCGCCGAGGTGCTGAAGATCTCGCCACAGAGCGTGCTGCGGGATTGGCGCTTGGCCCGTTCCTGGCTGATGCGGGAGTTGAATCAACCTAAATCCGGCAGTTGGAAGCGGCTGGAAGGGGCACTGGAGCAGGCGGATCGAGGGGGATCTTGGCGAATTGCTGGAAGATCGAGCGCAAGATGCGGCACCATCGTTGATAAG
>VGPF01000085.1 GCA_016875535.1 Chloroflexota bacterium | reverse complement strand
CCCAGGATGGCCTTGGTGACCATGCTCTCATGGAGCAGGGGAGCGCCGGGCTTCATCGCATCGTCAACGCTCAAGACAAAGGGAAGAACCTCGTAGTCAACCTTGATGGCCTCCAGCGCCTCTTCCGCGATGTGGGGGCTGGTGGCGGCCACGGCGGCCACGGCATGGCCTTTATAGAGGACCTTATCACTTGCCAGGCAGTTCTCAGCCACCTGTTTCATGTTGGCATGGGCTTCGCCAAGCTCCACCATCTTGTCCGATTGGATGGGAAGGTCTTTTGAGGTGACCACCGCCATGACGCCGGGGACTTTCAGCGCGCCGCTGGTGTCAATCGCCTTGATGCGCGCATGGGGATGCGGGCTGCGTAAGACCTTGCCGTAGAGCATCCCGGGGAGGATGACATCGGCGCCGTACTTGGCCTTGCCGGTGACTTTCTCCAGGCCATCGTGGCGGACGGGGCGGGTGCCGACGACTTTGAACTGGGGGCGATTTTCAGTTGTGGTCATGAGGTGATGCCTCTCTTGTAGTGCGGCGTCTTGAACTGCGGGATTCTACAGTTTACAGCTCTTTCTCGGCTTTGAGGACTGCGCGGACGATCTTGTCATAGCCGGTGCAGCGGCAGAGGTTGCCGGCCAGCCAGTGGCGGACGCGATGCTCATCGGCCTTGGGCTCCTTATCAAGGAGTCCCTTGGCGGCGACGATGAAGCCTGGAGTACAGATGCCGCACTGCAGGGCCGCCTCCTCCAGAAAGGTCTTTTGGAGGGGGTGGAGCTTCTCCGCAGAGGCCACACCTTCGATGGTGGTGATCTTGCGGCCCTCGGCCTCGGCGGCAAGGACCAGGCAGGCATTGGTGATGCGGCCATCCAGGATGACGGTGCAGGCGCCGCAATTGCCGTCGTTGCAGCCCTCCTTGGTGCCGGTCAGGCCGAGTCCTTCGCGCAGGACCTCAAGGAGGCTCTCGCGAGGCTCGCAGAGGAACTCAGTCGGCATGTCGTTGATGGTCGTCTGGACGACGATTTTCTTGGCCATGGTTACTTTGCCTCTTTGGCGCGGGTGATGGCGGACTGGAGGGAGCGCTTGGTCAACACGCCCACTAGGTGGATGCGCTGTTCGATGGTGCCGCGCATATCCGTGATGGGCTTGGCCGCCTTCTTGGCCGCCTCAGACGCCTGGAGGATGTTGTCATCCGTGGGGGCCTTGCCCGCCAGCCAGCCGCTCGCCTCGGCGGCGTAGATCGGCGTCGGGCCGACGGAGGCGAGGGCGATGCGCGCCGACTTGATGCTGCTGCCGTTGAGCACCACGGAGACGCCCACCCCCGCAACGGCGATGTCCATCTCATTCCGGGGGATGAAGCGGATGTAGGTGGAGCCTGTGTGCTGCTGGGGCGGCGGGATGCTGATGGAAACCAGCAGTTCGCCGTCCTGAAGCACCGTCTTGCCGGGGCCTGCGCAGAACTGCTCCGCAGGGACGGAACGCTTGCCCTTTGGCCCAGCGATGTTGGCCGTGGCGCCCAGGGCGATGAGCGCGGGGATGGCATCGGCGCTGGGAGCGGCGTTGGCCAGGTTGCCGCCGATGCTGCCGCGGCTCTGGATCTGGATGCCGCCGATAAGGAAGGCGGAATCATAGAGCGCGGGATACTTGGCGGAGATCTGGTTGTTTTCGTAGACGCGGCAGCAGGGGACCGCGGCGCCGAGGACCAAGCCCTTGGCGTCAGAGTAGGAGAGCTCGTTGAATTCGGGAACGTGCTTAACGTCAACGACGCGGTCAACGATGTAGCGCTTCACTCGAAGCTGGACCAGGAGGTCGGTGCCGCCTGCGAGGGCGCGCGCCTTAGCTCCCTTTTCAGCCATGAGCTGGATCGCCTCGTTGAGCGTCTTCGGAGCTCGATATTCAAAGTCCTGCAGAGGCCACCCCCTAGAAAGGTTTCAGCGCCGAAACTTTACACTAACTCACTCCTGGGCGCAACCGTTTTATGTTACCCCCTATCAGCCACGCTTTCTCCGCGCCGAAAGCCGTGAGCCTTGGGCCATCAGACAT
>VGPF01000084.1 GCA_016875535.1 Chloroflexota bacterium | reverse complement strand
GGGTCGCCGCCGTGACGCCCAACTCCCGGGACAGCGCGTCCAACTCTTCCCCATGCAGCAGCCGCATCACCGCTCCGCTCTTGCGCCGAGAGGAGAATCTCCCTCGCTCAACGCGGCCTCGATCAAGTGCTCCCTCGCCCTTTCCATCCATCATGGACACCTCCTTGAGTTTGTGGCATCATGCCCCAATTCCGTGTCCAAGAAAATCCTAGGGCGGGGGACCCGCGATAAGATCGGCGCATTTGGAGCCGTTGCCGCAGCTGAGGATCATCTGGTCCAGCTCTCCTTCTTTCTCCACATAGCTATCCGGGCTGGGGCTGACCACAACGTGCAGCTGCTGCTCCCGACCAAGGTTGAACACCTGGTAGACGCGCACGGTGTAATAGGCCGTCTGGCCCTTCACCAAGGCGTAGCCGCTCAGGAGCGTGGGATAGGGGACTAAGGCGGCCTTGGCCTTGTACTCGGCGAACGCTTTGGGCGGACCCTCTTCGATCCTGCCGTTCCCGTTGCGGGAGACCATCACGGCGTCAAAGACCATAACGCTCATAAAGAGCCCCAAAGCGGCGCCGATCCAGATGCGCCAGTCCTTATAAAGGGGCTGTCGCTTCTTCCGCGGGCGCGGGAGCGGCCTCGTGCGTATCGTCTGCATGCCTGCCATGGCGGACTGACCCCATCCTTAAGGAAAAGGCTCTCCCTACCACGATAGGCTGGCAAAGAGAGGCACGCATAGGGCTTTTCGGGAACAGCTTGGTAACAACAGGCCGTCTAAAGGAGAAGGGAAGGAACGGGGCAAGCAGCCGGCTCCAGCCTAGCGAAGAGCCTTCTTCTTGAAGTGGGGGATAACGGACTCGCTGAATATCTTCAGGCGGCGCTTGTTCATCTCCAGCGTGACCGATGGGTAATGTCCCAGGGTGAAGATGACGTGCCGGTAGCCCATCGCCTCCAGCGCCTCCAGGCTCTTGATGCAGCGTTCGGGGTCGCCGGCGATCCAGACCCGGTCCCAGAAGAAGTCCACCGTCAGCTCCTGGTTCTTGCCTAAGTAGCGGTCCTTCCAATAGTAGTAGCCCGCCGCGAACTCGCCCGTCTTTTCGATGGGCGCGCTCTGGAGGTTCACGATGTTCTCGTCCCGCGCCATCTCGTGGGCGCGGACGGCCAGCGCGCGCGCCTCCTGCTCTGTCTCGCCGATGATGAGGCCGCGCTGGCAGCCGAAGTTCGTGGTCGAGACATCGAACCCCTGCTCCTTGGCGATCGTCTTCCACTCCTCGGCGGCGCGCTGGCATCGGCCGAAGGTGGCGATGGGGTCGGTGATGAAGGGCATGCCGCGCAGGGCGTGGTGGCGGATCGTCTCCGGGGAGACGGCGGCGCTCCACATGGGCGGGTGCGGCTTCTGCACCGGCTTGGGGTAGACGTTCACATTTTCGATGGCGTAATGCTTGCCCTTGTAGGTCACCGGCGCGTCCGCCCAGGCGAGCTTCATGATGTCCAAGATCTCG
This sequence comes from Chloroflexota bacterium, assembly GCA_016875535.1. NCBI lineage: Bacteria > Bacillati > Chloroflexota > Chloroflexota bacterium. The sequence goes on along the minus strand of VGPF01000084.1, from coordinate 805 downwards.
TCCGTCCGCTCTCTTGCCTCGCTCAGGGGCACGTTGAAGCCCTGGAACTCGATACTCTGGTAGCCGCGCCCGAAGCCGTACATCAGCCGCCCGCCGCTCAGCAGGTCCACTTCGGCGGCCTCCTCGGCGGCGCGCAGGGGATGGTGGAAGGGCAGCACCACAATGGCGGAGCCGATCTTGACCCTGCGGGTGCGCGCCGCCACAAAGGCGGCGAAGGGCATGATGGAGGGGCAGATACCGTAGTTGCGGAAGTGGTGCTCCGCCAGCCAGACGCCGTCAAAGCCCACGTCTTCCGCGTACTGGATCAGCTCAAGCTCGTAGGCGTAGACCTGCTGCTGGGACCACTCTTTAGGCCAGTGCACCAGGTGGAAGGTGTGGAACTCCATGGCGGCGCCTCAGGGAGAAGATAGGGCAAAGGATAGGGTCACGAATCGAAAATGGCAAGGGAGGCGGAGACGGGGGGCTAGGTAATCAAAAACCGGACTTTCATTGAAGTATCCGCATAAGTACCGCGTCTACGCGTGGGAGGGGCGCCAAGCGTGAGCAATCCTGGTGGCTCACTTAACTCAAGGTTTTTCAATATCTGCTTATAGTGTGTTTCTCGAAATGCCGTCTCCAAAACGACAAAATCCTCAATCTGAACCGCTCCGGGAAAAGTGGAGGCTATTATCCTTGAGGGGAGGAAGCCATGACACGACCGGGACGGTATCCAGCGGAGGTGCGAGAGCGGGCGGTGCGCTTGGTGCAGGAGCACCGGGCAGAGTACCCTTCACCGTGGGCAGCGATCACCTCCATAGCGACCAAG
>VGPF01000083.1 GCA_016875535.1 Chloroflexota bacterium | reverse complement strand
ACGCAGGTGCGCACCGCAAGCGAGGACGGCCTGCGGCAGGAGACGCCCTCTGCCCTGGCCCAGTGGGCTGAGCGCGCCGGGGCGGCCCTCCTCACCCTGGACCAGCGGCTCTGGAACGACCAGAGGAATCCCCTCTCCCGCACCTCAGGCGTCATCGTTCTGAAATTTACACCGGGGAAGCTAGACGAAGCGGAGCAAGCCTTCGCCTATGTCCAGCAGACCTACGGCGGAGACCACCGGCCGACCACGTGGAAAGGAGTCAAGATCCTCGCGACGCCGCTCACCTGCCTGCTGAAGATGCTCGCGCCCGATGGCGCCATCATCACCCAGGCCGTCCAGCGGGCCCACCTCCAGGAAGGCGGGCCGAAGCCCCACAAGGGCGCGAAGAGTCGTGAGGCCGCCCGAACGGCGGCATAGGGAGGGAACCAACCACACCAGCACTCCCCGTCAAGGCTCCACACCGTTGACGGGGATTCCCCTGCCGATGCCGGAGTTGCCTCCCCGGCCTCGGCGTTATCACGCCCGTCCCCCTTGGGGTCGGGCACCTCACCCGGCCTCCTCTGCCCTCACCCAGAGGAGGCCGCCTTTTTTCTCAGCGGAAAGAGGCGGCTGTGAGTGGAGAGCGAAAAACTCCCGGGACTCTTCCCCCTGTGTTCTCCCCCTGCTCCCTGCTCCTTGAACCCTCTACCTGCTTCCTACTCCCTGCTCCTCCGTGCCCTTCCTCAGTCCCGACCCGCCTTTGGTAAAGAGCGGCACGATAAGGATCGGCGCGATGACCGTCGTCACGATGGTCATCATGATTGCCACGCCGAATTCATCCTGCTCGATCACCCCTCGCGAAAGGCCCACGCCCGCAACGATCAGCGCCACCTCGCCTCGCGGCAGCATCCCGATGCCGATGCGTGACGCCCCTCTGAGGTTGAACCCGGTGAACAGCGCCGGGAACCCCGCGCCGATCACCTTGCTGATGATCGCCAGCAGCGTCAGCACGATGCCGAAGGTCAGCGCCTCTTTCATCGAGCCTAAGTCCACCAGTGTTCCCATCACCACGAAAAAAATCGGCACCATCACCGCTGTGATGGAGGTCAGCGGCTGCTCGATCGAGTGCTTCAATCGAGTGCTGGACAGGGCGAGCCCTATCGAATAGGCGCCGATGATCATCGCCAGGCCGAACGTCTCCGCCAGCGCCGATGAGAAGAAGGCCAGGGCTACAGCAAGCGCCAGCGCCGTCCCGGGTGCCTTGAACCAGAGAAACGACCTGGAGATGCGATCAGAGAGCAGCGTCCCAATCACCGTCAGCCCCACCCAGAAGCCCACAGCCTTCGCCGCCACCTTCACCACCTCGCTCGGCGAGATCGAGCCCGTAGCCGCGATGCCGACCACCACCGTCAGCACCAGGATGCCCAGTACGTCGTCTATCACCGCCGCCGCCAGCACCGTCACGCCCTCCGGCGAATCGAGCTTCTTCTTCTCGCTCAGCACCCGTGCGGTGATGCCCACCGATGTCGCCGTCATGATGGCGCCCATGAAAAGCGCCTCCGCGTCTGAATAGGAATCGGCGAAGCCCATCCACACCGTCAGCAAGACGCCGAAGAGGAACGGCAGGAGAACGCCGCCCGCCGCCACGGCCAACCCGGGGACGGCATATCTCCGGAAGAGCTTCGCATCTGTCTCCAACCCTGCGAGAAAGAGGAGCAGCATCGCTCCTATCTGGCCTACGGACCACAATTGGTCGGAGACGGGGATAACGGAGCCGCCGTCAGCCCCATAGTCGTGTGGCTTTGGGAAAAGCGCGCCGAACGACTGTGTGATCTCGTACTGCCCCAGCGCAAATGGGCCGATGAGCACCCCCGCCAGCAGTTCGCCGATTACCGGGGGTATCTTGAGCCAGCGCTCGCAGACCTCGCCCGCCAGCTTCGCCGCGATGAGGATCGCCGTAAGCTGAAAGGCAAGGTGCATCACCAATTCGGTGACATCGTGATTTTCCATTGTGTAGGCTAGATGGGCCTATCCAGGCCGTTCAGGACAAACTAGAGAAATCGTATCATGGAATCCGGTCTGATGTAACTCCATAAACCTCCTCCAGGCGGTTGTCTCTAGCCTATGCCCAGCGTTGACCTCCTCCTCACCAACGCCCGCGTCCTCACCTGCGCCCCCTCGCGCCCCGCCGCCTCCGCCGTCGCCCTCACCGGCGACCGCATCGCCTGGGTCGGCGATGCAGTGGAGGCCGCCCGCCTCCTCTCCCCCGCCCGAACCCTCGATTGCCAAGGGAAGACACTCCTTCCCGGCTTCATAGACGCCCATATCCACCTCTTCGCCTATGCCGCCGATCTCCAGGGCGTTGACTGCT
>VGPF01000082.1 GCA_016875535.1 Chloroflexota bacterium | reverse complement strand
CAGGTGGGGCGCCAGGTGGACGTGGTCACGGTGCGGCCGATGGACGACTTAGGCCGGGTAATCGCGGAGCAGAAGATAGACATCGGCATCGTGGCGGTGCCTGCGGCCCAGGCGCAGCCAGTGATCAACCGGCTAGTGGAGTGCGGCATCAAGGCGATCTTGAATTACGCGCCCATCGCGCCGCAGGTGCCGCAGGACGTCCGGGTGCGGAACATAGACCCGGTGCTCGGCCTGCAGACGATGACGTACCACTTGAAGACGATGAAGGAGCGGAAGGGGAAGCAGGGGTAGGGAAAGGGTTCAGGGAGCAAGGGCCGAGAATGGCCGCCCCTATCATTTGCTCTCTTTGGCGTTCCGAGTTCGCTTCCTCAACGCTGATCTCCGGTGCGGCTTGACCATCCGGCTACGCCTTTTCTCTTGGATCGCCCGTTGCCGCATGGTGACTTCCAAATGACAACTGTGGCAAAGGGTCTCAAGGTTTTCTTGGTGATGGACGCAGCCGATGCGGTAGCCACGGCCGTTGAGCGGGGCGATGTGGTTCACTTCCATCCCGTGATGGCGGCGACGCCAGATCATGCGCCCCATGCGGTCGGGCTGTTTTCCCGGGCAGAAGCCACAGTGCCTGCAGGTGTAGCCATCGCGCTTGAGAGCGGCGAGCTGGGCGGGGGTCCACTGGTGGTTCACCAGAAAGACCCGGGTACACTTGCGGCTGCACCACCGGGTCTGACGCCCGGTGAGGGGCTTGCCGCAGGCGGCGAGGGAGCAGCGGCCTTCGCGGAGGACAAGCATGCCGCAGGCGGGCCACCAGGCAGGGAGTTTCTGGGCGCGACGCAGCATGCATCTATGCTAGCTGAAGCTAGGCGGCTCGCCAAACGCTTCGTGCCAAGAGACCCGCAAAGGCCCCCGTCGAAGGGGGGCCTTTGCGGGTCTGCGCGCAGCTTGCGGACTAGCTGACGCCGCCGGGGCCGGTAGTCTTTTTCTTGCGGGCGACCTTCACGCGAAGGGCGGCACGCTGGAAGGCCGTGGTGGCCTCTTCCAGTTCCTTGGCGGCGGGGGCGGCCTTGATGGCGTCCTGGGCCTTTTTCATCGCGGCCTCGGCGCGGGCCAGGTCAATCTCTTCGGCTCGCTCGGCGGCATCGGCCAGGATGGTGACCTTGTTATCGCGCACCTCAAGGAAGCCGCCGGTGACGGTGAAGGCGCTTTCGCTCGCGCCCTTCTTCAGGCGGATCTCGCCAGGGGTGACCATGGTCATCAGGGGCGCGTGCATGGGCAAGATGCCCAGCTGGCCTTCGGCGCCGGGGGCGATGACCATGTCCACATCGTCCTCCAGGAGGGAGCGCTCGGCGGTAACGATTGATATGCGCAGTGTAGCCATTGCTAAGTACTAGGCCCTGTTTACTTGATGGCCTTCATCTTCTCAGCTTCAGCGACGGCTTCTTCGATGGGGCCGACCATGAAAAAGGCCTGCTCGGGCAGGTCATCGTACTTGCCTTCCAGGATCTCCTTGAAGCCGCGCACCGTCTCCGCGATGGGCACGTACTTGCCCTGGCGGCCGGTGAAGGCCTCAGCCACGAAGAAGGGCTGGGAGAGGAAGCGCTGGATCTTGCGGGCGCGGGCGACGGTGATCTTGTCCTCTTCCGAGAGTTCCTCCATGCCCAAGATGGCGATGATGTCCTGAAGGTCCTTGTAGCGCTGGAGCACTTTCTTGACGCCCTGGGCCGCTTCATAGTGATCCTTGCCGACGATGTTGGGGTCAAGGATGCGCGAGCTGGAGGTGAGGGGGTCAACGGCGGGGTAGAGGCCCTGCTCGGCGATGGCGCGCTCAAGGGCGATGACGGCATCCAGGTGGCCGAAGGTAGTAGCCACGCCGGGGTCCGTGTAGTCGTCGGCTGGGACGTAGATGGCCTGGAAGGAGGTGATGGAGCCCTTCTTGGTGGAGGTGATGCGCTCTTCCAGGTCGCCCATCTCCGTGGAGAGGGTGGGCTGGTAGCCGACGGCTGAGGGCATGCGCCCAAGGAGGGCGGAGACTTCCATGCCGGCGAGGATGTAGCGGTAGATGTTGTCCACGAAGAGGAGGACGTCCTTGCCCTCTTTATCGCGGAAGTATTCGGCCATGGTGAGGCCGGTGAGGGCGATGCGGAGACGGACGCCGGGAGGCTCATTCATCTGGCCGAAGACGAGGGCGGTCTTGCTGATGACGCCGGACTCCTTCATTTCGCGCCAGAGGTCGTTCCCCTCGCGGGAGCGCTCGCCGACGCCTGCGAAGACGGAGTAGCCGCCGTGCTGGGTGGCGATGTTACGGATGAGCTCCTGGATGACGACAGTCTTGCCGACGCCCGCGCCGCCATAGGCGCCGACCTTACCGCCTCTGGCGAAGGGGCTGATGAGGTCAATGACCTTGATGCCTGTTTCGAGCATCT
>VGPF01000081.1 GCA_016875535.1 Chloroflexota bacterium | reverse complement strand
GTGCTGGGTGGCGATGTTACGGATGAGCTCCTGGATGACGACAGTCTTGCCGACGCCCGCGCCGCCATAGGCGCCGACCTTACCGCCTCTGGCGAAGGGGCTGATGAGGTCAATGACCTTGATGCCCGTTTCGAGCATCTGGGCGGTGGTCTCCTGCTCCTCATAGGCAGGGGCGGGGCGGTGGATGGGCCAGTGCTCGCTGACCTTGACGGCGCCGAGGTTATCCAGGGGGTCGCCAAGAACGTTGAAGAGGCGGCCGAGGGAGCCGGGGCCGACGGGAACGGCGATGGCCTGGCCGGTGTCCTTCACCTCAGCGCCACGCTGGAGGCCCTCGGTAGGGCCAAGGGCGAGACAGCGCACCCAGTTGTTGCCGATGTGCTGTTCCACTTCAAGGACGAGCTTCTCCTTGGCGACGGTCAGCTCAAGGGCGTTGAAGATGGCAGGGAGTTTGTCCTGCGGGAACTCCACGTCCACAACGGTACCGATGACCTGCACCACTTTGCCTGTAGCACCTGCAGCCATACTTACCTCCTAGCCTTCCAGAGCGGCAACGCCGCCGACGATATCGAGCAGTTCGTTTGTGATGGAGCCTTGGCGGGCCTTGTTCAGCTCGAGGGTGAGGCCGCCGATCATTTCGAGCGCGTTTTCCGTGGCGTTCCTCATGGCCACCATGCGGGCGGACTGCTCGCTGGCGATGGCCTCAAGGAGCGCCTGATAGACCTGCATATCCACATAGCGGGGGAGCAAATCATTGAGGAGATCGGCCCGGGCAGGCTCGTAGATATAGTCAACGCCGAGCTTGCCGACGGCCGTCTGATCCGCAGTCTCGCCTTCGCCCTCCATGGATGCGGCATCCGGGGCGATGGGGAGAAGCTGGCGCACGGCGGGCTTCTGCACCATGGTGGAGATGAAGTCGGCGTAGATGATGTCCACGCGATCCACGGCGCCGGAGGTGTAATCATCCACGATGAGCTTGGTAATGGGCAGGATATTGATGATGCTCGCCTTATCCGACATATCGGTGAAGACGGCCTTGACCTTCTGCCCATGGCGAATCATGAAGTCGCGGCTCTTCTTGCCGACGGTGATGACCGTCATGGAACGCTTCTCTTCCAAGATATGCTGAGCAGCCCTGCGGTTCAGGTTGCCGTTCAAGCCGCCGGTGAGGCCGCGGTCCGGGGTGATGTGCACCAAGAGGATGTTCTTCACCTCACGACGCTGGAGCAGAGGGTGGGTGTCTTCGCCGTCGCCTGCTTGTCCGGTAAGGTGGCTCACCACAGCGCGCATCTTTTGGGCGTAGGGCCTGCTGGCTAGGGTGCGCTGTTGGGCACGGCGCATCTTGGAGGCGGCAATCATCTCCATCGCCTTGGTGATCTTGGCGGTGTTCCGGACGCTTTTGATGCGCCGCCGTATGTCTCTAACGCTTGCCATGATTCATCCTACGGGCGACCGCGATGGGCCACCCAGGTCATTTAGTACGGAACGGTCTTCTTGACCTCGTCTATGGCCGCCTTGAGTTTGTTCTCCATATCGGCCGAAAGGTCTTCCGTCTCCTTGATGGACTTGCCGACTTCCGGGTGGTTGGTGTTCATGAAGCGCAGGAAGGCTGACTCGAAGGAGGTGACCTTAGAGATCGGCACGTCATCCAGGTGGCCGTTGACGCCGGCATAGACGACCATGACTTGATCGGCCAGGGGGAGGGGGCTCTGGACGCCCTGCTTGAGGAGTTCCGTCATTCGCTGGCCGCGCTCCAGCTGGCGCTTGGTGGCGGCATCCAGGTCGCCGGTGCCGAACTGGGCGAAGGCGGCCAAGGCGCGGAACTGGGCGAGGTCAATGCGGAGGCGTCCGGCGACCTTCTTCATGGCCTTGGTCTGGGCGGAACCGCCGACGCGGGAGACGGAGATACCGACGTTCACGGCAGGGCGATTGCCTGCGTTAAAGAGGTCGGCCTCCAAGAAGATCTGGCCGTCCGTGATGGAAATGACGTTGGTGGGCACGTAGGCGGAGACGTCGCCGGCCTGGGTTTCGATGATGGGGAGGGCTGTGAGGGAGCCGCCGCCGTACTCCTTCTCCACGCGGGCGGAGCGCTCAAGGAGGCGGCTGTGGAGGTAGAAGACATCGCCGGGGTAGGCTTCGCGGCCCGGGGGGCGGCGGAGGAGGAGGGACATCTGGCGGTAAGCCCAGGCGTGCTTGGAGAGGTCGTCATAGATGATGAGGGCGTCCTTGCCGGTCTCCATGAACTCTTCGCCCATGGCGGTGCCGGAATAGGGGGCCAGGTACTGGAGCGCAGCGGACTCGGAGGCGTTGGCGGCAACGACGATGGTGTGGGCCATGGCGCCGTTCTTCTCCAGGGCCGTCACGGTCTGGCGGACCTTGGAGGCCTTTTGGCCGATGGCGACATAGATGCAGATGAGGTCGCCACCCTTTTGGTTGATGATGGTGTCAATGGCGATGGCGGACTTGCCGGTGGCGCGGTCGCCGATGATGAGCTCGCGCTGGCCGCGGCCGATAGGAATCATGGCGTCAATGGACTTGATGCCCGTCTGCACGGGGCGATTGACGGACTTGCGGGTGACAACGTTGGGGGCGACGCGCTCGACGGGGCGAGTCTTTGCGGCCCTGATGGGGCCTTTGCCGTCAATGGGCTGGCCGAGGGCGTTGACCACGCGGCCCACCAGGGCTGGGCCCACGGGGACCTCAGCCACGCGGCCGGTGGAGCGGACCTCATCGCCTTCCTTGACGAGCTTGGTCTCGCCGAAGACGATGGCGCCGACGGTCTC
>VGPF01000080.1 GCA_016875535.1 Chloroflexota bacterium | reverse complement strand
AAGGACGAACGTGGCAACAAGGGCGCCGCCCTCACCACCTTTGTATCGCTGGCGGGCCGGTACCTGGTGCTCATGCCCAACAATCCCCGCGGCGGCGGCGTATCGCGACGCGTGGAAGGTAAAGAGCGCAATGAGCTGAAGGACCTCATCGCCCAACTCGAGGTGCCCCACGGCGCCAGCATCATCGGCCGCACAGCCGGGCTCGGACGCTCACTAGAAGAACTGACCTGGGATCTGAGCTGCCTGATGCAGCTCTGGGGCGCGATCGAAAACGCCGCCAAGGGACTGCCCAACGCCAACGGCGACCGCTTGATTTATCAGGAAAGCAGCCTGGTAATCCGTGCGATCCGTGACTACTTCCAGCAGGACATTGGCGAACTGCTGATCGACACCGAGAGCATCTACGAGCAGGCGCGGCAGTTCATGAGCCACGTCATGCCCGCCAACGTCTCCCGCGTGAAACTCTATCGCGATGACGTGCCGCTGTTCTCGCGCTTCCAGATCGAACACCAGATCGAGACCGCCTACGCCAGCACCGTGGCGCTGCCCTCGGGGGGCGCTATCGTCATCGATCATACCGAGGCTTTGGTGTCCGTCGACGTCAACTCCGCGCGTGCAACAAGCGGCCACGACATCGAGCAGACGGCCTTTAATACCAACCTCGAAGCATGTGACGAGTTGGCGCGGCAACTGCGATTGCGCGATCTGGGCGGTCTGGTGGTGATCGATTTCATCGATATGGAGAATGCCCGCAATCAGCGCGACGTGGAAAATCGCCTGCGCGACGCTCTGCACTACGACCGTGCCCGCGTGCAGATGGGCAAGATCTCCCGCTTCGGACTGATGGAGTTGTCGCGCCAGCGCTTGCAGACCTCACTGGGTGAAACCAGCCATATCGCCTGCCCACGCTGCAACGGCATCGGACACATCCGTAGCATCGAATCCTCTGCCCTGCATATTCTGCGCATCCTGCAGGAAGAGGCCATGAAGGAAAACGCCGCCTCCGTACGCGCCCAGGTGCCGGTTGATGTCGCCACCTACCTGCTGAATGAGAAACGCGCCGAGTTTCACGCCATCGAGCAGCGACTCAAAGTGGCGGTGGTGCTGATTCCCAATATTCATCTCGAGACCCCCAACTACAACATCACCCGCTTGCGGCACGACGAGTTAAACGGCATGGAGCCCCTGCCAGCGTCTTACAAGATGATGGAACAGCCGACCCGGGAAGAGGTTGAAGCTGCCGGCAACGCTGACGCCAAAACGCCAAAGCCCCAGGCAGCCGTGCAGGGCATCACGCCAGAACAACCGGCGCCGACGCCCATCGCAGTGCCAGCGGTACCCGCCAAGGAGCCTTCCATTTTGTCGAAGATCTTCGGCTGGCTGAAAGGCAAGCCGGCGGAAGCGGCCAAACCTGAGCCCGTCGCCAAACCTAGGGAGGCACAACGCCGACCCAATCGCGAAGAACGGCAGGAGTCGCGTCGCCATCGTGGCCGGCCTGAACGCGGTGCAGAGGGGGCCAGCGAGCGCCCTGGTCGCGGGGAACGGCCGCAGCGCGGCGAGCGGCCGGAGCGCGCCGAAGCTCGCGACCGTGATGATAGGAAAGAGCGCGGTGAGCGCTCCGAGCGCCCGGGGCGTGACGAACGACCGGATCGTTCCGCTCGGCCCGAGCGGCAGCGTGGCGACCGCCCCGAAGGCGGCCGCGGTGCGCGACACGAGCGCGGTGATCGCCCTGAACGTGGCGAGCGCCCGGAGCGCGCCGAGCGTCCCGATAGAGGAGAGCGGCCTGAGCGCCCGGAACGTGCGGAGCGCGCGGATCGTCCCGACCGTCAAACCGAGCGGGCGCACGTTGAGTCCAACGGCGTTCAAGGAACTGGCGATGCACCTATGCAGCAGCGTCCGCGTGAGGGCGAGGACGGAGAAACCCGCGGCGGCCGTCGCCGTCGCGGACGTCGCGATCGTGGCGGGCGCGGGGAAAATCAAGTCGCGGCTGAAGGCCAGGACGGTCAGCAGGACGCCATTGCCATGGACTCGGTCGATTCCAGCACAGGGCATGAACCCATGCAGAGGGCGGAACCTGTTTCGATGCAGGATGCCCCCTCACACCCAGAGCCCGTAAGCGTACCCGTTCGCGAGATCGAAACGCAGCTTGCAGAGCCCGTCCGCCAGGCCGTCGCGGAAGTCCAGTCCGAGGTGGCTCAACCGGTAGAAGCCCCCGTGGTACGTGAACCTCGCCCTGCCCCGGTTGCCCCGGCAAAGGTCGAATTGCCGCCAGGTTTGATGATGGTGGAAACCGCCGCAGGGGCCAAGTCGCAAATCGAGGAGGTCTATGTACCCGAGCAGACTCCGAGACGCCCGCGCCGGCAGCGAACTGCTGAAACACCCTCGGCGCCTGTGGAAATGGTGCAGATCGAGACAGCCAGTAAGGACTCCTCCTCCAGCACGTCACTGCACTGAAAATCAGCAAAGGTCTCGACCCTCGCGGCGCACCGCAGTGCTTCCCTCTCCCTTCGGGAGAGGGACCGAGAGTGAGGGAGACTTGATGCATCCTTTCTACACCCGCTTTCCCTCACCCCAGCCCCTCTCCCGGGGGAAAGGGGGTAAGAGTCAGAAGCCCCTCACACACTGCAGCCAGGCTAGCACCGGAGAGCGCCAGCCTGCGTGTCAGTGCCCCAACTCCTGGCGTAACTGGTCCAGCAGGCCCTCGGCGCCCTCCTCCACCAGGTCAAGCACCAGCTCGAAGCCTTCGTGACCTCCGTAGTAGGGATCGGGAACTTCGCGATACGATGCCGCTGGGGCGAAATCCATCAGTAGGCCT
>VGPF01000079.1 GCA_016875535.1 Chloroflexota bacterium | reverse complement strand
CTACAAAAAGGCTGAGGACACATGGATTGGATCCATGGCAGGACGACGACTCATTGAAGGTGCAAGGATTGTCCCGAATGTGGGTATGGTCTTCATCGAAAAATCGATGCGTCTTTAGTTATTCGACTCCTGGCACACCGCACCGATTCCCATAGTCACTCTTCTGGTCCTCCTCTCATTGCCCCTCTCCTCCTCTGATTGCTACAATAATCCAAATCTTCTTTAGCTTTTGCTTCCTCTTTCTGCTTCACTACGTCAAATCTGTGTCATCTGTGCAATCTGTGGCTATATCCCTTTTCTGATCCGCTATGCCCTACGACCCCACAAACATCGAGCGCAAGTGGCAGGAACGCTGGGAGCGCGACCGCCTCTACCACGTCTCCGATAGCGACCCGCGCCCAAAGTGGTACGAGCTCACCATGTACCCCTACCCTTCAGGGGACCTCCACATCGGCCACTGGTACGCCTACTCGCCTTATGACGCCCACGTGCGCTTCATGCGGATGAAGGGCCACAACGTCCTGGCCCCCTTCGGCTTCGACGCCTTCGGCCTCCCCGCCGAAAATGCCGCCATCAAGCGCGGCATCCACCCGCACACCTGGACGATGTCCAACATCGAGCGGATGCGCGGGCAGATCAAGCGCATGGGCACGGCCCTGGACTGGGACCGGGAAATCATCTGCTGCCTGCCGGAATACTACCGCTGGAACCAGTGGTTCTTCCTCCAGCTCTACAAGCACGGCCTGGCCTACCGCGCCAAGGCCCCCGCCAACTGGTGCCCCACCTGCCAGACGGTGCTGGCCAACGAGCAGGTGGTGAACGGCAAGTGCGAGCGCACCGACGATATCGTCGAGCGGAGGGACATGGAGCAGTGGTTCTTCCGCATCACCAAGTACGCCGAGCGCCTGCTGGACTTCTCCGGCCTGGTGGACTGGCCCGAGAAGATCAAGGCCATGCAGCAGAACTGGATCGGGCGGAGCGAAGGCGTGGAGCTGACCTTCGATATCGCCCACGCGGGCCTACGGGAGAAGGGGATCAAGGTCTTCACCACGCGCCCGGACACCGTCTACGGCGTCACCTTCATGGTGCTGGCGCCTGAGCACCCGCTCGTGGAGAGGCTCACCTCGCCCCAGCAGAGGGCCACGGTGCAGGAGTACGTCACGCAGGCCCGCCGCGCCACGGAAGTGGAGCGCCTCTCCACCGAGAGGGAGAAGACGGGCGTGCCCATCGGCAGCTATTGCGTCAACCCCTTCAACGGGGAGAAGGTGCCGCTCTATATCGCTGATTACGTGCTGGCCACCTACGGCACCGGCGCAGTGATGGCCGTCCCCGCCCACGATGAGCGCGACTTCGCCTTCGCGACGAAGAACGGGCTGCCCATCAAGGTGGTCATTAAGCCCAAGGACTGGGACGGCAAGCCCCTCAAGGCCGCCTACACCGAGCCGGGTGAGATGGTCAACTCGGGCGAGCTGACCGGCACGCCCGGCGAAAGGGCCTTCGACGCCGTGGCCGCGCTGGCGGAAAAGAAGGGCATCGGCAAGAAGACCGTCTCCTACCGCATCCGCGATTGGCTCATCTCCCGCCAGCGCTACTGGGGCACGCCCATCCCCGTGGTCTACTGCGCCAAGGACGGCATCGTCCCCGTGCCGGAGAAGGACCTGCCGGTCCTCCTGCCGGAGGATGCCCAGTTCAAGCCGACGGGCGAATCGCCGCTGAAGTTCCACCAGGGCTTCCTGAACACCGCCTGCCCTAAGTGCCACGGCCCCGCCAAGCGCGAGACGGACACGATGGACACCTTCGTGGACTCCTCCTGGTATTTCCTGCGCTACGCCAGCCCCAAGTATGCGCAGGCGGCCTTCGACCCGGCGCTGGTGAAGAAGTGGGCGCCGGTGGACCAGTACACCGGCGGCGCCGAGCATGCCGTCATGCACCTCCTCTACTCGCGCTTCTTCACCAAGGCCCTCCACGACCTGAAGCTCGTTGACTTCGATGAGCCGTTCAAGCGCCTCTTCAACCAGGGCATCATCCTAGGCGAAGACCACGAAAAGATGAGCAAGAGCCGGGGCAATGTGGTGAACCCGGACGATTTTGTGAACCGGGACGGCGCGGACACCGTGCGCCTCTTTTTGATGTTCGTCGGTCCCTGGGACCAGGGGGCCAGCTGGAGCACCACCGGCATCCAGGGGATGTCTCGCTGGCTCAACCGCGTCTGGAGCCTGGCGACGCGCAGCCCCGCCGAGCACGATTGGAAGAGCGACCCGCAGGCCATCGAAGGCCTGGAGCGGACGACGCACAAGACGGTCAAGCGCGTGACGGCCTCCCTGGAGAAGTTCTCCTTCAACACGGCCATCGCCGCCATGATGGAATTCACCAACGAGCTCCAGGGCTACTGGGAGAGCCATTCGGCAAGCGCCGCCGCCTGGAAGACGGCCATCGAACGGCTCCTGGTGCTCATGGCGCCCTTCACGCCCCACGTGGCCGAAGAGCTATGGGAGCAGACGGGCCACGCCTATAGCATCCACAAACAGCCCTGGCCCGCCTACGACGCCGCCAAGGCCCAAGACCTGGAAGTGGCGCTCATCATCCAGGTGAACGGCAAGCTCCGCGATAAGTTCACCGTCCCTGCGGACGTGACGGAAGAGCAGGCCAAGGCCCTGGCCCTCAAGAGCGAGAAGGTGACGGCCCTGCTGACGGACGGCAAGCAAGTGCGGAAGGTGATCTACGTCCCAGGCAAGCTGGTGAACGTGGTGGTTGGGTGACGCCTACGCCGCGATGACGGCGCTCTTGACCGATTCAGGCAACCGCACAGCAACGAAGTGGTTCCCAGGGTAGAGATAGTCGTCCCCGGACTCGTCTATCACGCGCACCTGGCCGTGCTTGGCCGCCTCTGCATCGGGAAGGACCCGGTAGAGCTTGCGCCGCTCCAGCGAGGTTTCATAGCCCCTGTTGCGGATGCAGACGGTTAGGTTGCGAGATTTCAGGTCTTTCTTTTGCATATGAACTTGGTAATCTTTTGCAAGGCACGCCTTCAGTCACAGGAATATCCCGAAAAGCGGTTTTGAACCGCCCCGGGAAAAGTGGAGGCTATTATCCTTGAGGGGAGGAAGCCATGACACGACCGGGACGGTATCCAGCGGAGGTGCGAGAGCGGGCGGTGCGC
>VGPF01000078.1 GCA_016875535.1 Chloroflexota bacterium | reverse complement strand
CACCTCTGATCGCGCTGAAGGCCTCAAGTCCTTCCTGGAGAAGCGCGCGCCACACTTCGCAGGCCGATGACTGTTCCAAAATGAGCCCCCAATTCTCACCCCATCGCGCTTTCGCGACCTCCAACCGCTTCCTTCTCAGGGGACAGAGGTCGAGGTCTGCCGAGATCCCGATGCCGCGTCGAGAGGGCAGGGGTTAGGTTCCTCCCATGAGCGCATTCGAGACCATCCTCCTGGAAAAGGCCAACGGCGTCGCCTGGGTGACCCTCAACCGCCCGCGCGTCCTAAACGCCTATAACATCAAGATGCGCGATGAGCTCTTCGAGACCCTGGGCCTCATCGCCTCTGACAGCGATGTCCGCGTCGCCGTCTTCCGCGGCGCGGGCGAAAAGGCCTTCTGCGCAGGCGCCGACCTCACGGAGTTCGGAAGCGCTCCCTCCCAGGCCATCGCCCGCCAGGTCCGCTTCGAGCGTGATGTCTGGCATCGCTTCCTCTCCCTCCGCCAACCCCTCATCGCAGCCATCCACGGCTATTGCCTCGGCTCCGGCATAGAGATCGCCCTCTGCTGTGACATCCGCATCGCCTCGCCGGAGGCCAAGTTCGGCCTGCCGGAAACGGGCCTCGGCATGATCCCCGCCGCAGGGGGTACCCAGACCCTGCCGCGCATCGTCGGCATTCCCCGGGCCATGGAGGCCGTGCTGACGGGACGCACCATGGAAGCGCCCGAGGCCAAGCGCATCGGCCTCGTGAACAGCATCGAGGCGAAGGACGATTTCTTCGCCAAGGCCCAGCGCCTGGCGGAGGATCTGGCGGCCCTGCCGCCCCGGGCCCTCGCCTATGCGAAGGAGGCCGTCCATCGCGGGGCTGACCTCTCCCTGGCGAACGGCCTCGAGATCGAACGCAAATTGACAGCCCGGCTCGCAGGAGCCGCCTGAGCTGAGAGAAACCACGGAGGAGCCTGCATGAATACGCCCGAGTTCCTGATGGTGACCAGCGCCATCGCCCCTGATCGCGCCGCCATCCTCTTCGAAGACAAGAGCTACACCTTCAACGACCTCCAGAACCGCTCCACGCGCCTGGCGAACGCCCTCCAGGGCATGGGCATCGGCAAGGGCGATCGCGTCGCTTACTGCGATGTGAACACCAACCAGTGCCTGGAGACCTACTTCGCCTGCGCCAAGGTCGGCGCCATCTACGTCCCCCTGAACTTCCGCGCCAAGGCCGATGAGATCGAGTTCATGATCCAGGACTCCGGCGCCGCCGTCGCCTTCGCAGGCGAGCGCTACTACCCGATGTTCAACGAGATCAAGCCCCGCATCCCCGACGTCAAGCACCTCGTCGCCCTCGGCAAGCACCACCAGGGCTGGCATGACTACGAGAAGACCATCGCAAGCTCCGCCGAAGACGAGGTCTTTACCGATACTGAGGAAGCCGACCTGACGATCCTCATGTTCACCGCAGGCACCACCGGCAAGCCCAAGGGCGTCATGCTGGCCCACCGCAACTTCTCCGACTATGTGACCAACAACGTTACCCCCGCCGATCCGGACGTGGAGGAGAAGAACATCCTCACCGTCCCCATGTACCACATCGCTGGCATCCAGGCCGTTATGGCCGCCGTCTATGGCGGGCGCACCCTGGTCATCCAGCGCCAGTTCGATGCCGAAGACTGGATGCGCCTGGTGCAGTCCCACAAAGTAGACCGCGCCATGATGGTCCCCACCATGCTCAAGCAGCTCATGGACAACCCCAGCTTCAAGAAGTACGACCTCTCCTCCCTTAAGGTCATCACCTACGGCGCGGCGCCCATGCCCCTGGAAGTCATTAAGCGCGCCATCGTGGAGCTCCCCAACTCCCGCTTCATCAACGCCTTCGGCCAGACGGAATCGGCCGCCACCATCACCATGCTGGGGCCGGACGACCACGATATCCGGGGCACTACGCCCGCCGAACGCGAGCTGAAGATGAAGCGCCTGGGATCCATTGGCAAGCCGCTCCCGGACGTGGAAGTGCGCATCATGGGCGAAGACGGCAGCCTCCTCTCCACCGGCCAGGTGGGCGAGATCGTCGCCAAGGGCGGCCGCATCATGAAGGGCTATTGGAAGCAGGAGAAGGCCACCTCCACCACCATAGATAAGAACGGCTGGCTCCACACCGGCGACCTGGGCTACCAGGACGAAGGCGGCTACATCTTCCTGGCCGGGCGCGCCAAGGACATCATCAAGCGCGGCGGCGAGATGATCTCCCCTGAAGAGGTGGAAAACTGCATCCTCGAGCACCCCGCCGTGGAAGACGTCGCCATCATCGGCGTGCCGGACACGGAATGGGGCGAGCGCGTCCGCGCCTGCGTGGTGAAGAAGGCCGGCCATAGCGTGACCGAAGCCGAGCTGATCGAGTTCTGCCGGGGCAGGCTCGCCAGCTTCAAAAAGCCCGAGTCCATCATCTTCATCGCCGAGATCCCGCGCAACCCCATGGGCAAGATCCTCAAGAAGGACCTCCGCGCCCAGTACAACCAGCCCATCACCGCCTAAGGCGAGCCTGCGGAGTATTCATCGCGGGTTCTGTAGGGGCGGCCCGGTAACATCGGGCGAACGCGGTCCTTTCTGAAGGACTCCGTGTGCTTCACCGGAGCGCGCGCCTTTGAACCGGATCGCCACGATCCTCGATGTCTGGCCTGCCCATGCGCAAAAGTCAGAGCCTCGGTTCATTGCAGATGCTGTGTTGGGTTGTGGGAACAACCCAGGGCGCTCCGGTGCGGCACCGATGCAGCATGCGGAGTGAGGAGACACGCGGTCCGAGCGGTCCGGACTCGTAGGAACGAGAGTGAGGGCGCGTGCCCCGCGCCCCTACGTGTTGGTTTCACCTCCTGCTCTTTCTTTAGCCTGCTCTTTGTTCTTTTTACGTTTCACGGTTGAGGTGTCGCGGTGGGAAGCGTTATGCGGACGGTCTATGGGAGGGACATGGACGACGTTTGCGAGCGTTTAACGTGGCGGCGGTGAAACCGCTACAGGATGGGCAGGCCCACGTGCTCCGAGTCTCGTGGAGACTACAGGAACGGAAGGGACTCGGAGCGTCCTCGGCGACAGGTGTCAGCCGGTCACGCTCGCGGTGAGCCTACGGGTGGTTTGGAGTTTGCCCATAGGGCAGGGTAATCACCCTCTCCTCTCGCATTCGCGAGTTCCTCTCCCATCGAGGGAGAGGAGGGTGAGCATCCATGCTCTTTCAGACAAAATCCGTTTCGGCATACCTCCTCGCCCGCCCCGCTCACGGGCGGGACGCGCGTCGCTATCCGCTATCAAACCGACCGCTCTCGCGACACCTCTTTAGCCA
>VGPF01000077.1 GCA_016875535.1 Chloroflexota bacterium | reverse complement strand
GATGCCTCCGGATAGAACCGAGGTGCGCCCGTGGCCGATTACAAGGACCTGGAGAGCTTTGAGACCTTCCTGGCCATCATCGCCAGGCTGCGGGGCCCGGACGGCAACCCCATCCTGGTTGATCAGCACGTATAGGCCGATAGGCCTGGGGCAGCGATGGCACCCAAAGCCGGAAAGCTCACGCCTCAAGACATCCTCGCGGGCCAGCCGCCGCCGGTAGCGGCGGCTGGCGAACCGGCTGCGCGGCATCGTCCGCGCCGCCGTCCCGGAGGCCGTTGAAGCGGCCTACCCGGGCTGGCGGGCCATCGGCTACCGCCACCCGAAGTCGGGCTACTTCTGCGGCATCTTTCCCCTGGGCGACCACGTGAAGCTCTACCTGGAGTTCGGCGCCTTCCTGCCGGACCCCGCAGGCATCCTGCAAGGGACGACCAAGCAGACGCGTTATGTGCTTGTCCGCTCGACAAAGGACATCAAAGCGGGGGCCATCAAGGAGCTTCTGGCATCGGCAGTGGCCTTCCGAGAGCGGTGAGCACGAGGTCATTCAAAAAGGGGCAGACCCTTTTTGCCGAAGAGCTCAACGGCCTCCATCATCTCCCGGCCGCTCTTTGGGTTCCTCCCCAGGCGCAGGACGGCGTACGAACAGCCCGCCGATTTCAGCTCTCGCAAGTCTCCCACAACTTGGTCGAGGCTCCCTGAGAGGAACGTCCGCTCGGCGCCCAGCGGCGCTCTGGTCAGCGTCATCCAGGGGCAGCTGTAGGAGAAGGTGAAGGGCCCCCTGCGCCGATGCTCCTTGCGCGCCGCGCGGATGGCGGCGACGCCTCTCCTGAGCTCGTCGGGGAGCGGGTGCATCGGGTGCCAGCCCTGGCCCAGCCTGGCGGCGCGGCGGAGAGCAGGCGGGCTATTCCCGCCGATCCAGACGGGCGGATGCGGTTTTTGGAAGGGCTTGGGCTCGGCGCGCAGGTCGGCGAAGGTGAAGGTGGAGCCGGAGTAGCTTGCCCTCTGCTTGGTCCACAGCGCCTGCATGATTTCGATGTACTCGTTGGTGATATCGCCGCGCTTGGCGAAGGGTATGCCCAGGCCGCGAAACTCCGATTCGAGGTGGCCCACGCCAAGGCCGACGATGACGCGCCCCTCCGTCAGCAGGTCAAGAGTGGCGATGCTCTTCGCCATCAGAAAGGGACTGCGGTACGGCGTAACCAGCACGTCCCACCCGATGCGGAGCCGCTCGGTGCGCGCCGCTAGGTACGCGGCTAGCGTAAGCGGCTCCGGCCACTCGTAGGAGGGCAGGTAGCCGTTGCCGCCTTCCGGGATCGCCAGGTGGTCCGGGAACCAAATGGAGTCATAGCCAAGGGCCTCTATCCGCCGGGAGGCGCGAAGCATGAACTCCTTGGTGCAGAAGGAGAAGTAAGTGGGGAAGACGATGCCGAACTTCACCGGATGCCCCTTGGATCTCCGTTGGCCGGGGGATTGTAGCAGACCTTCCCGTGAGGGCTACAATAGACGCCTCTCATCTCCAGCAAGGAAGGGTGGAAGGCGTCATGGTCGCCAGCAGCGCTAAAACAGTGAAGGAATACCTAGACGGCCTGTCTCCTGAGCGCCGGAAGGAGATCGAGGCGGTGCGAAAGATCATCATAAAGAACTTGCCCAAGGGCTACGAGGAGGGCATCTCCTACGGGATGCTTGGCTATTGCGTGCCGCTCTCCCTCTACCCCAAGGGCTACCTGGGCAAGAAGGACGTTCCCCTGCCTTATGCCTGCCTGGCCTCCCAGAAGCACTACATGGCCCTCTACCTGAACAACGTCTACGGGGACAAGGCTACGGACGAGTGGTTTAGGAAGGCCTACAAGGCCAGCGGCAAGAAGCTGGACATGGGCAAGTCTTGCGTCCGCTTCAAATCGGCCGATGATCTGCCGTTAGAGGTCATCGGCCAAGCCATCGCCAAGACGCCCGTGCAGACGTACATCGAGCGCTATGAAGCGGCGCGGAAGAAGTGACAAGCCGGTCTGGGCCTTGAGCGCCATCGCGCCTAAGGGTCTGCTATCATCACTCTCCCGCCGGATAGGAGGCGCCAGGCGCCTCTGGACAAGGGCTCCCTCATGAATCAGGAAGTCACAAAACTGAAGTGGTTCACCATAGACTTCATCCGGCCCGCGCTTATCAAAATGGAGCGCCAGGCCTGGGAGGCGAACCAGACACGAGATGTCCGCTTCTACCGGAAGTACTTCACCCATGATGCCGTTATCGTCTCGCCCTTCGGCATGGTGAACCGGCAGACCTTCCTGAGCAACCTGGAGCGCAAAACGGCCTCATTCCAGAGCTTCACCATCGAGCGCCCGCGCGTCATCGCCCTGGGGGAGAACTGCGCCTCCATCTCGTACACAGCCATCGTGCAGGCAAACCGGGGCGGAAAGAGCGTCTCCTACTCCGTCTACTGCACCACCGTCTACGTGAAGGCCGGTGAGGATTGGCGCGCCGTCATCCACCAGCAGACGCCCGCCGAATAGCGCGGCTCCCTGAAGTCCAGGTTGCTTACTGGAGAAAGACCGTAAGCACCGTCCCGATAGGGATAGGCGTCGGCACGCCGGCGCGGACGGCATAGACGGGACCGCCGACCACGATAAGCGCATCCCTCTTGAGCGTCATGATCAAGACCGTATTCCGCTTTACCGTCGTGAAGGTATTGCCGGGCAAGCCGGGAACGTACGAGAGGTATGTTCCCGAAAAATAGTCGAACGTGGTGATGATTTCTGTGATTTCAGGTGAGGTCAGGGGGTTCAGGGCCGTAAAGAGCGGCAGCTCGGTGGGGTCAGCGACATTCACATTGATCGTGAATACCCTGTTTGAGGCGAAGGTGATCGCCGGGGCCGTGGCAACCACAGGCTGGGCAGCCCCGTTGATTAGGGCCTGGACCCGGAGCAACTGCCCGTCGAGTCCCGTCGTCGCCGGCAGGTCAATCCGATACTGGTTGGCGGCGAATCCAGTCTGGCCTGTCAGAGCGACACCGACCGCCACGCCCGTCGGCAAGGTAACCAGGACCACTGTGCCGGAGGGCGCGGGCTGGCCGTTAGAGGTCACCAAGCCCGTGACGACGGTGATGCCTCCCTGAGCCAAGGCCCGGCCAGGCACAAGAAGCGCTGCCGCCAATAGAGAGGCCGCCGCCAGAAGTCGTATCGCTCGTCTCCCCATATGCAGCCTCCTGCCTTTAGGACTTGCAAAACCTCGAGCCATCCATATGATTTGCCACACTTCATCTATTATGCCGCTTATGGAGGCAGGGTGCAGCATCGCGGATCTCGCTTCCCTGACTCGGCACGCATCCCTCCGGAGCAACCACTCAACCAAAGGAGTGTACCGCCCCTGATTTCTTGGACAGTGATGTGATTGTATTCATGCGGCAACCACAGGGCAAGCGAGCAACTGACGGCGTGCTTGCTCTGGCGTCGCGTAGCGATGGCGCTCGACGAGCCA
>VGPF01000076.1 GCA_016875535.1 Chloroflexota bacterium | reverse complement strand
GCGCTCAGCCCCCGCATCGCACTCGCACCTGGCCTAGGCCCACGCGACAAAGGAAGATCGTACGATCTGTCCGTCCTGGACGACTCATACGCGGGCGTGACCGGCTGACCCATGTCGCCGAGGGCACTGTGGGGAAGTCGCGAGACCGCTATCGCGATGCCCTGTCCCGGCCTTCCGGGAACGTTAGACGCCCGCACCTTTGCTGGACGCGTCCACCCATGGCACACCGTCGGGCCCTCTGCAGCACAATCCCCACACCCATCTCAAAGAAAGGAGTAGGAGCGCGGGGCACGCGCCCTGAGTCCATCGAACGCGACGCGCGCCCAGGTGCTAGGCGCCCCGGCTCTTAATAGAGATAGCAGGCGGCGAAGTGGCCCGGGCGTATCTCCCGCAGCTCCGGCACCGCGCCCTCGCAGGCGCCTTTGATCGCCTGGGGACAGCGCGGGTGGAAGGCGCACCCCGGCGGCAGGCTGGAGGGCGATGGCGGCTCCCCGGGCACCACCTGCCGCATCCGCAGGCGGTTCGCCGGGTCGGGCTCAGGCACCGCCTCGATGAGCGCGCGTGTGTAGGGATGCAGCGGCCGGCTCACCACTTCGCGCGGCGGGCCGACCTCCACGATGCGCCCCAGGTACATCACCGCGATGCGATTGGAAAAGTGCGCCGCACTGGCGATATCGTGGGTGATAAAGAGGAAGGCGATCCCATAGTGCCGTTGCAGGTCCCGCATCAGGTAGAGGATCTCTGCCCGGCTCGAAGCGTCAATCATCGAGACAGGCTCGTCGGCCACGATGTACTCGGGGTGCATCACCAGCGCCCGGGCGATGCCGACGCGCTGTCGCTGGCCACCGGAGAGAGTATGGGGATACTTCCCCATGAAGGCCTCCGGCGGGCTGAGGCGCACATCCTGCAGGGCCTGGGCCACGCGCGCCATCCGCTCCTCCCGGCTCCCGATGCCGTGGACCAAGAGCGGCTCCTCCACGATCTGCCCGACGTTCATATAGGCGTTGATGCTGGAGTAGGGGTCTTGGAAGACGGCCTGCGCCCTGCGCCGGAACCACTTGCGCTGCCCTTCGTTCCGGCCGGTGACGGGCATGCCATCGAAGGTGACGCGCCCGGAGGCAGGCTCCACCAGGCCCAGGGAGACGCGGCCCAGGGTCGTCTTGCCGCTCCCGGATTCGCCGACGACGGCCACCGTCTCGCCCCGGCGCAGCGTCAGCGAAACATCGTTCACCGCGCGGACCAGCGTTCGCCCCAGCAGGCCCTTGCGCGAGGTGAACCGGACGCTGACCTTTTCGATGGCGAGAAGCGGCGCGCCCTCGCTCGTCTCGGCGGGATCGCGTACCCCTGCGGCGGCCTGGGTCATTCCCCTCTCCTCATCCGTCCATCCATATCCTCAAGCTTCTCCCGTGGAAGAAGCGGGAAGGCAAACCTATAATAGCATCGCGTCGTATGAGATAGAGACGGCACTGCGTTCAGAGAAAGGCACTATGCATACAGCCCACGCGCGCCCGGCGTTCCTCCTGCTGACCCTCGTGGCCGTCCTCGTTCTCCTGGTTAGCGCCTGCTCCAGCGGATCGTCACCCACGGCGACGCCTGAGCCGACTGCGACGCCGGGCCAGACTGCGATCGTTGGGCCAACGCCGACTCCGTTTCCCACAGTGACGCCCACCGTTCCGCCGACGCCTACCCCCCGCCCAACCGCCACGCCGACGCCCGTCCCGACGCCGACGCCCACTGCCACGCCCACCCCGGCTCCCTCCGAGCTTGGCCCATTCACGACCTATGAAAATGCAACCTTCGGCTTCTCCATCAGTTTCCCTCAGGCCTGGGAGCGGCAGGAGGGCGATATCGCCGGGGGCGAGCCCCTCTTCTTCGCCAGCAGCGACCTGGGGGTGCCGCGACTCCTGATGGACATCAGCTGGGCGCAGAAGCTCGGCCAGCCGAAGGACTACGGCGCCGAAGTGCTGCAGATCTACCGGAGCGCGGCGGCCCAGATGCGCGTCCTGAGCGAAGGCGATGTGTCGCTGCCGGATGGGACGAAGGGCTACAGCTACGTCATCGAGATCCCAGGGCAGCAGGTCACCCTCACGGGAACGTTGCTCGTCGTGGCCCGGGGGAGCCAGGTCTTCCAGGCGCTGGCCCAGACGATCCGAACGGACTTCGAGCGGAACCGCGCCGACCTGGAGCGCATCGTCCGCAGCTTCCGCTTCAAGGAGCAGACGCCCTTCGGCGTGCGGCGCGCCCAGTCCTTCGTCATGCGCGACGATTCGCCGACGGTCTTTGACCCGGCTGTCATCGGCGATGCGACCTCCGCGCGGTACGCCCAGCAGGTCTACAGCGGCCTTGTGACTCTGGACCGCGAATTGAAGGTGATCCCGGACCTGGCGGAGAGCTGGCAGGTGCTGGACGGCGGCAGGACGTACCTGTTCAAGATCCGGAGCAATGCCAGGTTCCACAGCGGCAAGCAGGTCACCGCGCAGGATGTGAAATACTCCATCGAGCGCGCCGCCGACCCGGAGCTGCGCTCAGAGGTCGCGGGCATCTACCTAGACGATATCGCGGGCCTGCGGGACCGCCTCTCGGGCCGCACCCGGGATGTCTCGGGCATCGAAGTGATGGACAGCACGACCTTGCGCATCCGCATCACCTCGCCCGTCCCCTATTTCCTGGCGAAGCTCACGCACCCCACCAGCTACGTGGTGAACCGGGACGACATCGAGAAGGGCGGACGGCTCTGGTTCCTCAAGCCGGACGGCACTGGCCCCTTCAAGATCAAGGGCTGGGACGTCGGCGTGGTGATGGTCCTGGAGCGCAACGACCTCTACTACCGCGCCCCGGCAAAGACGCAGTACATGGTGATCTGGAACGTGGGCGGCAACGGCCAGACAATGTTCGAGGCGGGCGATGTTGACGTGGCGGCCCTGGGCGGCGAGCAGGCGCAGCAGGCCCAGGCGGCATCCAGCCCCCTGCGCAGCCAGCTGAGCATCACGCCGGAACTCGGGATATACTACCTAGGCTTCAACCACAAACTCGCGCCATTCGACGATGTCCGCGCGCGACGGGCCTTCGCCATGGCGATAGACCGCGACAAGATCCTGCGGGAGTTGATGTTCGGCACGGCGCCGAAGGCGAGCGGCGTCATGCCCATCGGCCTGCCGGGCTTCGACCCGCAGCTGGCCCCGGTCGCTTACGACCCCGTCCGGGCGAAGGCGCTGTGGAACGAGGCGCTGGCAGCCAAGAACTTGAAGGTTGAATCCGTGCTTTTCCAGATCTCCGGCTATTCCGGCGTTGATGTGATCCAGGAGATGGCGAAGCAGTGGGAGGCGAACCTCGGCGTGAAGGTCCAGCTCCAGCTGGTCTCCGGGAACACGAACCGCGCGCGCATCTTGAGCCAGGCCGGCGCGAACCTCTTCGAGTACGGCTGGGTGGCCGATTATCCCGACGCCCACAACTTCCTGGACGTTCTCTTCCACGGCACGGCGATCAACAATATCGGCGCGTACACCAACGCCCAGTTCGACCGTCTGCTGGAGGAGGCGCGCACGGAGCAGAACGAGGCGACGCGCACGGCCAAGTATCGCGAAGCGGACCGCCTCCTGCTCAGCGACGTCGGCGCGATCCCCGTCTACTACTTCCGCAACTACTGGCTGGTGAAGCCCTACGTGAAAGACTGGTTCCTCTCCGCCCAGCGGGTCCCGGACTTCGCGACTATCCGCCTGGACCGTCAGGTGTGATAGAGCCAGCACCTGGCGGTGTGCCCTTGGCCGACGGCGACGGCCGGCGGCGGGGCGGCGCAGGCGGCGAAGGCGCGAGGGCAGCGCGGGGCGAAGCGACAGCCTGAAGGCGGAGCGATGAGATCGGGCGGCGCGCCGGGGAGGAACTCCGGCTGCGCCGCCTCTTTCAATTTCGGGATGCTCGCGATGAGCCGCTCCGTGTATGGGTGCTTGGGCCGCAGGAG
>VGPF01000075.1 GCA_016875535.1 Chloroflexota bacterium | reverse complement strand
ACATACCCGTAGGCTCACCGCGAGCGTGACCGGCTGACACCAGCGTCGCCGAGGAAGCCCCGAGCGCCAACCCTGCATCCCTACAAACCTCGGAGCAGTGGGCCTGCCCATCCTGTAGCAGTGGGAACTGCTACGTTAAACGCTCGCAAATCTCGTCCACGTCCCTCCCCTAGACCGTCCGCACAACGCTTCCCACCGCGACACCTCACCAACCAAAGCGACAAGCAACAAAAGACAAAAGGAGGAAAAGAGAGCAAAACAGAAAGAGACAACAAGGGCGAAATGCGAAGACCAGTCGCCCCCTGCATCAGATGATGTTCTGCTCCGCCAGGCGCCTCTGCTCCCCCTGGCCGATGCCGAGGAGCGTGCCATAGACGTAGGGGTTGTCCTCCCCGTAGCAGGGGAAGCCGCGGTTGATCGTGCCGCCCACGTACGCCGGCGATTCGCTCAGGTGGACGGGGAAGTCCTTGTAGGGCCACTCGCCCACTTCGCTGTGGGGCAGCATCTTCTGGAAGCCGCGATGCTTCAGCTGCGGGTCGTCGTGGATGCGGTCGGCGGCCGTCTGGCAGACCCCGGCGGCCACGCCTGCCGCCTGCAGGCGGTTCATCAGGTCGAAGGGCTCGTGCTTCACCGTCTCGCTCTCCACAAGCCCGTCCAGCTCGTCCTGGTGCAGGAGGCGCGTGGCGAACTTCGCGAACTTGGCATCTCTGGCCCATGCCGGATCGCCCAGAACCTTCAGCATCGCGCGCCACTCCTCGTCGTTGTAGATGCTGATGGCGATCCACCGGTCCTTCCCCTGGCAGCGGTAGGCCCCGTGCGGCGCGGCGGGCAGATACGGCGAGCGGTTGCCGTACCGCTGCCACACCCGCCCGTTGGCGGCATAGTCCAGGATGGCGGTGCCCGTCATATAGATGCCCGGCTCCGCCTGGGAGCAGTCCATATACTGCCCCTCGCCGGTGCGGGCGCGGTAGTAGAGGGCGCTCAGCATCGCCATGGCGCAGTAATAGGCCCCGCTCCAGTCCATGTAGGAGTAGCCCCATCCGGCGGGCGGATAGGGCATGGGCATGCCCGATTGCTCCGTGAGGCCGCTGATGGCCTGGGCGACGGGCCCCGTGGAGACGAACTCCGAATACTGGCCCGTCTTGCCGAAGCCCGGCTGCTGGACGTAGATGATGGAGGGGTTGATCTTCCGCAGCGTCTCGTAACCCAGGCCCAGGCGGTCCATGGTGTTGGCGGTGAAGCACTCCACCACGATATCGCTGATGCGGACGATCTCCTTGAAGATCTCCTTGCCCTGCTCCGTGCGCAGGTTGAGGCTGATGCCGCGCTTGCCGGGGTTGTTCTCCCCGAAGTTCCCGGCGCGGTTGATCCCCTCGCTCTTGGCCGTGAAGGGCTCGCCGCGAAGGAACTTCTCGCGCTCCTCCCCCATGGGGATCGGCGGCCCGCCCAGGCGCAGGGTGTCTATGCGGTCCTTCCACTCGATGCGGATGTCCTCCGCGCCCAGGCTGGCGAGCATGCGGGGGCCGCCCGCTCCGGCCAGGAGCCAGGTCAGATCGGCGATGCGGACGTTTTCAATCGCGAAGGGCATGGGAGATTCCCTTTGACCTAACCCCGTGCCCCTTCCCTGCGAGGGAAGGGGCCTATCCCTCCCTTCACAGGGGAGGGACAAAGGGAGAGGTCGAGCTAGATTACGTTCTGCTTTTTCAGCGTTGCGATCTCCTTCGGCGTGAGTCCTAACTCCTTGCCGTAGACCTCGCCGTTGTGCTCCCCCAGGTGCGGGGCGCGGGGACCGGTGCGCCACTGGGACTTCCCCGCCAGCCAGGGAGCGCCGTTGTAGTCCAGGGTCTTGCCCAGGTCTTCATGGTGGACCTTGGTGAAGGTCTTGCGCGCCGCCCAGTGCGGATCGGCCAGGTTCTCATGGGCCTTGCGGATGGGCGACCAGTGCATGTTGTACTTCTGGCCCTCTTTCCACAGGTCGCGGTCGAACCTGTACGCCTGGACGAAGCGCTTCATCACGGCGTTGATGTGCCGCGAGACCACGGGCTCTTTCTGTACCGCCGGGTCTTTGTACTTCTCCTCCATTAGGTCGTCCGCCATGCCGAACTTGTGCAGCATCTCGAAGAGGGGCTGCTGCGTGCCGCCCAGGACGCCGCTGCAATTGACAAAGCGGCCGTCCTTGGTGATGGACTGGCTCCCGGTGACGATGGTGGGCATGGCGTGCCGTCCCGTCTGGCGGTAGACGGGCTGGCGGCCGTAGACCATGTGCGGGATGTCCACCTCCGTGCAGGTGCTGACGGCCTGGTGGATGGAGGCGTCCAGGAACTGGCCCTTGCCTGTCCGCTCCCGATAGAGGAGCGCGCCCAGGGTGGCCATGTAGGTGTTGTTGCAGGCGATGTGGTAGGCGTGCCACATCTGGGGCGCGATGGGCGGCGTATCGTACTCCATGGTGGGCATGGGGTCGTAGCCGCAGTTCATCATCACGCCGCCCAGGGCCAGGTGCACGATGTCCGACCCCTTCAGGTCGCGCCAGGGGCCGGTCTGGCCGAAGGGCGTGATGGCGGCGACGATGAGCCGGGAGTTGACGGCCCTGAGGGCCTTGTACCCCAGGCCCAGGGCCTCCAGCTCGCCGGGGGCCCCCGTGTAGATCAGGACGTCGAAGCTGGGGAGCAGGCGTTTGAGGAGGTCGCGGCCCTGCGGCGTGCGCCAATCGAGCGTGATGCCGCGCTTGCCGAAGTTGTAGTGCCAGAAGAAGAGGCTGCGCTCCGGGTGGGGCTTGTCCTGGTAAAAGGGGCCGATGGCGCGGGTGCGATTCCCGCCGGGCGGCTCCACCTTCACCACAGCGGCGCCTGCGCCCGCCAGGAGCTTCCCGAGGAACTCGCCGCGCTCATCGGCGAGTTCAAGGACGCGGACATCGAAGAGGAAGCCCTTGCCGGAGGACACGCTGCGCTCCTGGGAGAGGTGATGGCACCCTCTCCTCTCGCTCCGCGAGGTCCTCTCCCGTCAAGGGCGAGGGGGTGCGGGGGAAGAGGAAGTGTGGGGGCTATTCTCGTCAGGCGCGAAGGGCGTGTCAAGGAAGAGGGAAACTATCGCTGGTAGAGCTTCAGCTCGCGGCGCTCGATCTTCTCGGCGCCGACGTGCTTCCGGATCGCCTCGAAGGCGGGCAAGTCCCATTCGGAGACGAAGGTGATGGCGGTGCCCTCGCGCCCCATGCGCGCCGTGCGGCCGATGCGGTGGACGTAGTCCTCCACCGCCTCCGGGATATCGAAGTTGATGACGTTGGAGACGGCGGGGATATCCAGGCCCCGCGCGGCGACGTTGGTGGCGACGAGAAGCTTGAGGGAGCCTTCCCGGAAGGCGTTCATGGCGGCGTCGCGCTGTTTCTGCAGCAGGCCGCCGTGGATGCCCTGGATGGCGAAGCCGCGCCGCCCCAGGCGCTCGGCCACCATGTCCACGCGCCCCTGGGTGCGGCAGAAGATGAGCGCCTGGTCGTACTCGCCGCCATCGAGGACCTCGGTGAGGCCCGCGATCTTATCGCGGTCGGCCACCTCATAGTAGAGCTGCTTCACCTCCTCCACCGGCTTGGCCGTGGCGCCCACCTGGATGTGCTTGGGCTGGTGGAGGTAGTTGTGGATGAGGTTCTTGATGGGCGTGGGCACCGTGGCGGTGAAGAGGGCGATCTGCCGCCTGCCGGGGACATAGCGCAGGATGCGGCGGATATCAGGGAAAAAGCCGTAGTCCAGCATCTGGTCGGCCTCATCCAGGACGACGATGCCAACGCGCCCAAGCTGGATGGTGCCGCGGTCTAAGTGGTCTATGACGCGCCCCGGCGTGCCGACGATGACGTGGACGCCGCGCTCCAGCTCCGCGAACTGCTTTTTAATGGGCTGGCCGCCATAGAGCGTGACCACGCGGATGCCCCGGTAGGCGCAGATCCGCGAAAGCTCCGCGCTCACCTGCTGGGCCAGCTCCCTGGTGGGCGTGAGGACGATGGCCTGGGTGTAGCGCTGGCTCCCATCCACACGCTCGGCGATGGGGATGCCGAAGGCGGCCGTTTTGCCGGTGCCCGTCTGGGCCTGGCCCACCAGGTCCACGCCTTGGAACATGATGGGGACGGCCTGCTGTTGGATCGGGGTTGGCGATTGGTAGCCCATCTCCATGATGGCGCGCATGACCGGCTCCGAGACAAGTAAATCTCCGAAGTGAAGGTCCCGCGGCTGCGGCCCCGTGACGGCGGGCACCGGAGGCCCAGCGGGCGCCTGGGGTGCAGGCGCGCCCGGCTCTTGCGGCGGGCCGCCGC
>VGPF01000074.1 GCA_016875535.1 Chloroflexota bacterium | reverse complement strand
CCGATCTTCTACCGAAAGCCTTTTCCAGGGCCGCCTCGATCACCGACGATGTGGCGGCCTTGGCGTTCGAAGCCTCAAAGACAACGTTCCCACTGGCAAGCAGCGTCCTGACGTTTGCAAAGCCAAGCGAAGTGAACGCCTTCGCCAGATCGGCCATCTTGATGACCTTGTTCCCGCCGACATTGATGCCGCGCAGAAGGGCGACGCAGGTTGGCATAGGGCGAGGGTAGCACGAGTCGTGAGCCCAGGGAATAGGCCGCCTTGGGAAAGTGGCGGAGCGGGCGAGATTCGAACTCGCGAGAGGGTTGCCCCCCTACACGCTTTCCAGGCGTGCCTGTTAGGCCACTCCAGCACCGCTCCACTGTGGCCGACAACAAAAATGGCGGAGAGGAAGGGATTTGAACCCTTGATGCTTTCGCATACCGCTTTTCGAGAGCGGCGCCATAAACCGGGCTCGGCCACCTCTCCGCGCAACACGCCGTGCCGCCGGTTCTAGGCAAAGCGTCGCGGCAACCCTGAAGTGGAATGACGATTCAGCAGAAGACCGCTTCCCTATGATACAAGAGGCCGGGGCCAGGGACAAGGAATCCCGGGGAAACACAACGCCCCCGGGAGACCGGGGGCGTTTCATGCGATCATGGTCCGCCGGCGGCGCTAGGCGGGAACCTTGGCGGCGAAACTCTTGGTGGAGGCGATGTGGCGGCTCATGCCGAGCTCGCGGGGGTTGAAGCCCATCGCCACGCCCAGGAGCTGAGGCAGGTGGATCACCGGCAGGTTGATCTGGGTCTTGTGGGCCTTGGCGGCCTCCGGCTGCTGGCCGTCCAGATTCAGGTGGCAGAGGGGGCAGGGCGTCACCATGGCGTCCGCGCCCAGGCCCTTGGCCTCCAGAAGGTGGTTGCCGGCCATGCGCAGGGAGTTGTCCCGGTTCATGGTGAGGATGGGAAAGCCGCAGCACTTAGTCTTGCCGCGATAGTCCACGGGGGTGCCGCCCAGGGTCTGGATAATCTTCTCGAGATACTGGTTCCGCTCCGGGCGCGTGTCATAGCCCAGGGCCTCTGTGGGACGCACGACGTAGCAGCCGTAGAAGGGCGCAATGGCAATGCCGGTGAGGGGCTTTCGAACCAGGCCCTTGAGGCGGTCGAGGCCGTAGTCCTCCACGAGGATCCAGAAGAGGTGCTTGACCTCCGTGGTGCCCTTGTATTCCAGGCCCTCAGGCTTAAGGAACTTGTTGATGAAGGCGCGATATTCGGCGTCCTTCTTGAGGCGGTGGTTGGCCTGGCTCATCACACCCTGGCAGGTGCTGCAGATGGTCATGAGGGGCAGGCCGCGCTTTTCCGCCATGGCGAAGGTGCGGGCGTTCAGGGTATCGCCGAGCTCAGGGTCGCGCTCTTGGAGGACGCCGGCGCCGGTGCAGGCCGCCTCTTTCAGGTGCTCCAGGGTGAAGCCGAGATGCTCGCCGACGAGCTTCATGGCCTGGAGCAGCTCGGGCGCGCCGCCCTGGGCGACACAGCCTGGGTAGTAGGCATAGCGCATTAGTGTTTCTCCATCTCGTCAAAGATGCGCTTGACGTGTTCAGCGCCGGGGCGCTTCTTGTGGATGATCGGGGGGACCTTGCGCTTCACCGCGGCGCGGAGGGCGGTAGGCATGAACTTGAGCTGGGCGTCCACATCGTCGAGACCCAGAGATTCGGGGAGGAGGCGCAGCTCGTTGAGGGCGCCGCTGTGCTTCACGGAATTGGCGAAGGAATCGCTGTGGCGGCTGCCGTTGTTGTCCTTGTAGCCCGCCTCCATGGCGGCGCGGCGGGTATCCAGGATGCGCTCCATGGGCGCGACGCCCTTGGGGCAGACCTGGACGCACTCCAGGCAGTGGGTGCAGTCCCAGATGCCGCCGTACTTGCTCAGCTCCTTGAGGCGCTCATCGCGGGCGGCATCCGTCTCACGGGGATCGGCGACGAAGCGGTAGGCCTTGGCGAGAGCGGCAGGCCCGATGAAGTTCTTGTCCACTTCCAGAACGGTGCAATCGGAGACGCAGCAGCCGCACATGATGCAGTTCATGGTGCCGACGAGGTCCTGCATCGCATCGGCAGAGGCAATGTACTCTCGAGCCGGGGGCGGCTGGGTGGCCTTGAGCCAGGGCTGCACCTGGCGGACTTTGCTCCAGAAGGGCTGCATATCGGAGACCAGGTCCTTGACGGACTTGGTGTTGCCGAAGGGCTCGACGGTGACCTCCGTCTTGCCGTCCCTGGTCACATCGGCGATCTTGGTCTTGCAGGCGAGGACGGCGTGGCCGTTGACCTTGATGCCGCAGGAGCCGCAGATGGCGCTCCGGCAGGAACAGCGAACCGCCAGGGTCTCATCCTGGTATTCGCGAACCCTGATGAGGGCGTCAAGGACGACTTCGCTCTCGTCCACCTCGACCTTGTAGTCCTGGAAACGAGTCTCTTTCGTCTCCGGGTTGTAACGCTTGACCTTAAAGGTGACGTTCTTCAATAGACTCTCCTCTCGGGCGGCCACCTGGTGATGGTCACCGGCAGGTAGTCGATCATGGGGCCTTGCGGCGTGTGGTAAGCGAGGGTGTGCTTGAGCCAGTTCTTATCGTCGCGGTTGGGGTAGTCCACGCGGGAGTGCGCGCCGCGGCTTTCCTTGCGGGCGATGGCGCCGGCGGCGATGGCCTCCGCGACGTCAATCATGTTCTCCAACTCCAGGACGGAGAAGAGGTTCCAGTTGTAAACCTTGCTGTGATCGCGGACGGAAACTTTCTGATAGCGGGCCTTGATATCGCGGAGGAGGGCCTGGGTCTCCTGCATGGCCTTTTCGCTGCGGAAGACGCTGATATTGCGATCCATGCTGACGCCCATCTCAAGGCGAAGCTTCGCGGCGGTGAAGCCCGGGTAGGGACGATCCATGAGGCCCTGGATCTTGCGCTTCTGCTCGGCGATGAGGGCATCGCTGTTGACCTTGGCTGCGGAGGTTTTCTTGGCGTAGTTGACGGCCGCCGCACCGGAGCGCCGTCCGAAGACGACGGTCTCCAGGAGGGAGTTGGCGCCCAGGCGGTTGCCGCCGTGGATGCTCACGTTTGCGCATTCGCCTGCGGCGTAGAGGCCGGGGATGAAGGTCGCGCCATCGGCATCGGTTTTCACACCGCCCATGATGTAGTGCATACCCGGGCGGATTGGGCACGGATCCTTGACGATGTCTATATTGGCGAAATCGCGGGCCAGCTCATAGATCTGGTAGAGCTTGGACATGATGAGCCTTTCGCCCAGGTGGCGGCAGTCTAGGTAGACGCAGCCGTTGACGCCGCGGCCTTCGTTGATCTCCGTCTGCTCCGAGCGGGAGACGACATCCCGGGAGGCGAGCTCGAGCTTGTTCGGCGCGTACTTCTTCATGAAGCGGTCGCCGTCTTTGTTGGTGAGGTAGGCGCCTTCGCCTCGAGCGCCTTCGGTCAATAGCGCGCCGTTGCCCTTGAGGGTGGTGGGATGGTATTGGACCATCTCCATGTCCATGAGGGGCGCGCCGACGCGGTAGGCGAGGGCATGGCCGTCCCCGGTGCAGATGAGACCGTTGGTGCTGGGCTCGTAGACGCGGCCGATGCCGCCTGCCGCTAGGATGACGGCTTTGGCGCGGATGACTTCGATCTCGCCGCGCATCATGTCCATGGCGACGACGCCGACGCATGCGCCGCCTTCCTTGATGAGGGAGAGGACGAACCACTCCTCATAGACGCGGACGGCGGATTTCATGAGTTGTTCGTACATCACATGGAGGCAGGCCTGACCGGTTATATCGCCGACAAAGAAGGTGCGCTGCTTGCTGGCGCCGCCGAAGGCCCGGGTGGTGAGCCTGCCGTACTGATCACGGGCAAAGATGACGCCCATGTGCTCAAGCTCGAGGATATCGCCGGCGGCCTCTTTGGCCATGACTTCGATCGCATCCTGGTCGCCGAGCCAATCGCTACCTTTGACGGTATCGTAGGCGTGAATCTCCCAGGTATCGTCGCTGCCTTCACCGCCCATGGCGGCGTTGATGCCGCCCTGCGCGGCGTTGGAATGGGAGCGGACGGGGTGGACCTTGGAGATGACGGCGACGTTGGCGCCCATGCGGTAGGCCTCGATAGCGGCGCGCATGCCGGCAAGCCCCGCCCCAACCACCAGGACATCATGTTCGTACATTCACGGCCTCCTGGCCAGGAGTGCGTGAAGTTTATCACATACTTTCGGATGTGACAATGAAGGAGAGGGAGACCTCACCCTCTTATCCCTCGCCCTGAGAAGGGAGGGACGCCTTGTGGTTTGTGGTTGTTTCACTTGCTTCTAGATGGAGGGTTTCTTTTGTTTCTCGCTTTCTTTTCGTTTTGCTGGGTGGGTTTGTTGGTGCGCAGGCGGCCCGTTGGGAGGGGAGTCACGCTCCGGTGAGGGAGCGCCGAGGGGGACCGTCCGATGGATTCGGACAGCGGGCTTCCGGGAGGGGCGGCGGAGGCGTTGAGGCAGGGGCCTGAAGGCCATGCTCGCCCTTCGG
>VGPF01000073.1 GCA_016875535.1 Chloroflexota bacterium | reverse complement strand
ATGGCCAGGAAGGTCTCAAAGCTCTCCAGGTCCTTGTAATCGGCCACGGGCGCACCTCGGTTCTATCCGGAGGCATCCCATTCTACGTGGCGTTCGTTTTCCTTGACAAGGAATCCCCCGCCCGTGAATGATGGTTCCATGTCCTTCCCCCGCAGCAAACCCTTCGTCGCCGTCGTCATGACCCTCTTCGCCATCGGCGTCCCCTTCTTCCTCGTCTCCATCAACCTGCGCACCGTCATCAACAGCGGCTGGCTTTACAGCTACGGCGCGGGACACTTCGACACCCTGGAGCGGACGGGCATGACGCGCGAGGAGTACCTGCGCGTCACCAGGGAGATCAAGCACTACTTCAACTCGGATGAAGAGCCGCTCCAGGTGAAGGCCGTGGTCTTTGGGAGCGAAGAGGAGATCTTCACCACGCGGGAGGTGCGCCATATGTCAGACGTGAAGCTAATGGTTCGCGGCCTGGCGAAGGTGCAGTGGTACTCCCTCTTTTATCTGTTGGGCGTCGTGCTCTTCGGCTGGCTGGCCTGGGGCAGGCGGGCGCTCCGGCCGCGCATCGCGAAGAGCCTGCTCTGGGGCTCCATCGTCACCCTGGCCTTCCTGGCCATCATCGGCCTGGCCTCCATCATCGGCTTCGATACGGCCTTCACCTGGTTCCATGAGCTCGCCTTCGAGAACAACCGGTGGCTCCTCAATAAGAACGACTATCTCTTGCTGATGTTCCCGGAAAACTTCTTCCTCGCCGCCACGCTCATCGTGGCCGGGATGACGGTGGCAGAGGCCTTGGTCGCTGGCGCGGTGGCCTGGTTCTACCTCAGAATGAATCGCCGGAATGGCT
The DNA here is from genome assembly GCA_016875535.1 of Chloroflexota bacterium. Lineage (NCBI taxonomy): Bacteria > Bacillati > Chloroflexota > Chloroflexota bacterium. The sequence goes on along the minus strand of VGPF01000073.1, from coordinate 4,962 downwards.
CTCCGGCTGAGCGCGTGCAGACGCCGAACGGCGCGCCGACAAAATAAAAGAGCCCCGAGGGATCGGGGCTCTTTTTCAGACAGGATCCGCGCTGCGCGCTTAGTTCATGTTCATGCCGCATGCGCCGCCACCGCAGGCTTGCGCCATCTCGGCGGGGGAGCAGCAGCCTTCGGGCATGCCCATCGGCATATCATGGCCGTGATCGCCCTTGGCAACCGGCGCGATGACGGAGAGCTTTTTCCGCGCCTTATGACCGTGATTGCAGGTCACAGCCTCGGCCACAGCGCTCATCGGCTGGCGCTTTTCGAACGTATCGTTACAGGTTGAACAGTAGTATTCGTAGATCGGCATACCTAAGCCTCCTAGGGGTGAACACTCCTATTGTATCCAGGGCTTCAAGCAGGGGTCAAGGCTAAGGGCAGAGCCCCTCACATCCGTATCTTTCGGTTATCCCAACTGGCGATCCGCTTCTCCGGGACGACTTTGAAATAGGTTTTGCCGGTCGCATAGTGCTGTTGTGTCCGGGTCGGCATCGCCTCCCGCGCCTCGCGGAAGTTGGCGTACTTGGCGTCCAAGAGCGCATCAAAGCGGACCTGGAAGGCCGTATCTGTGACCGGCTCGGCACGGCCGCGGATCAGCACGGCCTTCAGGTCGCGCCAGCGTTCGCCCGATTCCACGAGGACGGCGACCTTGGGATTGCGCAAAAGGCCCTTTGCCTTGATGGTGGCGGAGCGCACGCGGAAATAGACGTGCCCGCCATCGTAGACGTACCAGACGGGCGTCGAGTGCGGATAGCCGTCCTTATCAATGGTCGAGACGATGAGCGTATGCCCATTTGTCAGGAAGTCGGCGATCTCCTGCTGGTCAAGCCAGACGCCCATGCTCGCCTCCGCGGACCGTGGATGGCGGGATTATACCGCCGTCTTCCGAGCCAGGAGCGTCCGCGCGCCCGTAATCAGCGTCAGCATCGCCAGCGCCGTCAGCACGATGGCCCCGCTGGCCGCGATGTCCTGGTAGTAGGAGACGGTGAGGCCGATGAAGACGCTTGCCGCGCCGATGGCCGCCGCCACCAAGAGCGTAGTGCGGAAGGCGCGCTTCAGCTGGAGCGCCGCCAGTACCGGCAGGACGATGAGCGCCCCGACCAGGAGGCCGCCGACGACACGCATGGAGAGCGTCACCGTGACGCCGGTGAGGATGGCCAGCAAGAGGTTGACGCGATGGACCGGAACGCCCGCCACCTTCGCCATATCGGCATCGAACGTGGCCTGGAGGAATTCGGAGTAGAGCAGGCCGATGACGAGCAGGGTCAGCGCGCCCGCGGCAACGGTGGCCCACAAATCCGCAGAGGTGACGGTGACGACATTGCCAAAGAGGTAGCCCAAGAGGCTGACGTTCAGGTGATCGCCTCGGCTGATGAGCACAAGGGCGATGGCCAGCGCCGTGTAGAGCACCAGGGCCAGCGCGCCGTCACTCGCGAGCCAGCGCGTTGTGCGCAGGCGCTCCAGGGTGATCGCGGCGGCGACCGAGGTCGCCATGGCGATGAGCACGGGGTACTCACCGAGGAAGATGCCGATGGCCGCGCCGGTGATGGCGACGTGGGAGAGCGTCTCCGCGATCAGCGACAGGCGCCGCAAGACAAGGAACGTCCCCAGGACGGGCGCGCTGACGCCCACCGCGCCTCCGGCGATGAAGGCGCGCACCATGAAATCGAGCTGGAAGATTTCAGGCATGGCGCTTATCGGTGTCTGTGGATGACCACGTCTGCCGTGTGGCCGCAGACGCGGGCCAGCGTCTCGTCCGTCAGCTCGTGATGCGGCGCGTAGGAGAGGAGGCGGATGTTGATGCAGGCCACCTTGGTCGCATCGTGCATCACCACGCCGATATCGTGGGAGATCATGAGGATGGTAACGCCGAACTTCCCCCGGAGCTGGCGCAGGAGAGAGTAGAACTCCTCCTGTCCCGGTTTGTCTATGCCCGTCGTCGGCTCATCCAGCACCAGCAGATCGGGCTCGTGGACCAGGGCCCGCGCGATGAGGACGCGCTGCTGCTGGCCGCCGGAGAGCTCGCTGATGAGCCGGTCGCGGTAGTCCCACACGCCGGCCGTTTTCAGGGCCTCTTCCGCCGCTTCGCTCATCTTCCGGCGCAAGATGGTCCTAGGGTCGAAGCCGCGATATTCGCCCATCGCCACCACGTCCCGCACCTTGGCGGGGAAGCGGACGCTAAAGGCCATGGTGCGCTGCGGCACGTAGCCGATGCGGTGCCATTCGGCGAAGTGGCGCACCTCTTTGCCGAAGAGCAGGACGCTCCCCTTCTGGGGCCGCTCAAGGCCGATGCCCAGTCGCGCCAGCGTGGTCTTCCCGCTGCCGTTGGGGCCGATGAGCGCGACGAAGTCTCCCTTTTCGATGGTCAAGGAGACATCCTCCACCGCAGGCGTCGCGCCGTAGGAGAAGGTGACGCCTTCGTAGACCAGCGGAGCCGTGCTCGATCCGTTCATGCGCATCCCAGGGCCGTCCTCAGGTTCGCCAAGTTCTGCCTCTGGAGCGAGATGTAGTCCGCCCCTGCCTTCACATCCCCCTGCGCCAGCCCCTCGATGGGGTTCAACACCAGCGTTCCCACACCGGCCTCCCGCGCGACGGTCCTTGCCACGGCATCGCTCACCAGCGTCTCAAAAAAGATATGCGTGGCCCCCTGGCGCTTCACCTCCTGCACCACCTCCCGCAGGCGGGCCGGGCTCGGCTCCGCCTCCGGCGAAAGGCCGGAGATAGCGTACTGCGTCAACCCGAAGCGTTCTGCAAGGTAGGCGAAGGCGGCGTGGGAGGTGACGATGGTAGCACGCCGGCAGGAGGCCAGCCCGCGTTGCATATCCGATACAAGGCCGTCCAACTCGGCAGAGAGCGCGCCGAGGTTCGCCGTGTAGACGGCCTGCCCGGCGGGGTCAGCCTTTGCCAGGGCGTCGCGCACGGCGATGGCCTGCTTCGCGTACAGCGCCGGGTCGAGCCAGACGTGGGGGTCGAACGGCTCATCGCCATCGCTCCCCCGGAGCAGCGTCAGTCTCTCTGTGGCCTTCACGACCACTGGCCCGTTAGACGGAAGGCTATCCACCGCGCGCTCGGCCCACTGCTCGAACCCGGCGCCTTGGTAGATAAAGAGCTTTGCGCGCTTGATCGCCGTGATGTCGCGAGGCTTCGGCTCCCAGTCGTGGGGCTCCGCGCCGGGCGGCACAAGGTTCCGCACGCTGACGCGCTCCCCGCCCACGCGCTCAGCGAGGTACTGCAAGGGGTAGAAGGTCGTCACGATGGAGAGCTTGCCTGACGCTGAAGGCTCCCCGCCGGTTCCGCATGCGGGCACTGCGGCCAGAAGCACCGCCAAGAAGAGCAGCAGGAAGCCGCTTTGGCCTCTTCCGGTGGTCGTTTTGCCTTGTATTTGATACTTCATCTCAACGTTGTCTCCTTTTGATAACTCGTCTAGTTCGCTTGCAAAACTTCCGCAGCTAGGCCGCCGTCGCCTCGCTGGCGCAGGTGCGGCACCGTCCGTAGAGCTCCACGGTGTGGCGCTGTAGCCGATCCGCTTAGCGCGGCTCTGCGGAGATCGCCACCACGTCCCGCACCTTGGCGGGGAAGCGGACGCTAAAGGCCATGGTGCGCTGCGGCACGTAGCCGATGCGGTGCCATTCGGCGAAGTGGCGCACCTCTTTGCCGAAGAGCAGGACGCTCCCCTTCTGGGGCCGCTCAAGGCCGATGCCCAGTCGCGCCAGCGTGGTCTTCCCGCTGCCGTTGGGGCCGATGAGCGCGACGAAGTCTCCCTTTTCGATGGTCAAGGAGACATCCTCCACCGCAGGCGTCGCGCCGTAGGAGAAGGTGACGCCTTCGTAGACCAGCGGAGCCGTGCTCGATCCGTTCATGCGCATCCCAGGGCCGTCCTCAGGTTCGCCAAGTTCTGCCTCTGGAGCGAGATGTAGTCCGCCCCTGCCTTCACATCCCCCTGCGCCAGCCCCTCGATGGGGTTCAACACCAGCGTTCCCACACCGGCCTCCCGCGCGACGGTCCTTGCCACGGCATCGCTCACCAGCGTCTCAAAAAAGATATGCGTGGCCCCCTGGCGCTTCACCTCCTGCACCACCTCCCGCAGGCGGGCCGGGCTCGGCTCCGCCTCCGGCGAAAGGCCGGAGATAGCGTACTGCGTCAACCCGAAGCGTTCTGCAAGGTAGGCGAAGGCGGCGTGGGAGGTGACGATGGTAGCACGCCGGCAGGAGGCCAGCCCGCGTTGCATATCCGATACAAGGCCGTCCAACTCGGCAGAGAGCGCGCCGAGGTTCGCCGTGTAGACGGCCTGCCCGGCGGGGTCAGCCTTTGCCAGGGCGTCGCGCACGGCGATGGCCTGCTTCGCGTACAGCGCCGGGTCGAGCCAGACGTGGGGGTCGAACGGCTCATCGCCATCGCTCCCCCGGAGCAGCGTCAGTCTCTCTGTGGCCTTCACGACCACTGGCCCGTTAGACGGAAGGCTATCCACCGCGCGCTCGGCCCACTGCTCGAACCCGGCGCCTTGGTAGATAAAGAGCTTTGCGCGCTTGATCGCCGTGATGTCGCGAGGCTTCGGCTCCCAGTCGTGGGGCTCCGCGCCGGGCGGCACAAGGTTCCGCACGCTGACGCGCTCCCCGCCCACGCGCTCAGCGAGGTACTGCAAGGGGTAGAAGGTCGTCACGATGGAGAGCTTGCCTGACGCTGAAGGCTCCCCGCCGGTTCCGCATGCGGGCACTGCGGCCAGAAGCACCGCCAAGAAGAGCAGCAGGAAGCCGCTTTGGCCTCTTCCGGTGGTCGTTTTGCCTTGTATTTGATACTTCATCTCAACGTTGTCTCCTTTTGATAACTCGTCTAGTTCGCTTGCAAAACTTCCGCAGCTAGGCCGCCGTCGCCTCGCTGGCGCAGGTGCGGCACCGTCCGTAGAGCTCCACGGTGTGGCGCT
>VGPF01000072.1 GCA_016875535.1 Chloroflexota bacterium | reverse complement strand
GGTGCTCCTGCACCAAGCGCACCGCCCGCTCTCGCACCTCCGCTGGATACCGTCCCGGTCGTGTCATGGCTTCCTCCCCTCAAGGATAATAGCCTCCACTTTTCCCGGGGCGGTTCACAGGAGAGGGATAAGAGGGTGAGGTCTCCTCCTCCCCTCGCCTCATGTGCTCGTCCGCGAGCTACGGGAGGGACCAAGGTCGAGTCTTCGCGACCCCGATGCGGCATCGGGGGAGAGGTCTCCCGCCGTTGACACTATTTCTCCGCGTGTGCTAGGCTTACCAGGCTTACCTAAGTCAACGATATATTGCCTTCCCGCCAGGGATGCGCTGAGGATAGCCACCAAGAAAGAGGAGCCTATGACCACCATTCAAAACAAGGCCATGGATTGGAAGCCCGCTCGGAAATTCAAGCCCGAGGAAGTCAAAGAGGCCATCGCCAGCATGCCCGTGGAGATCCAGCACCGCCGCGTGGGTCCCGTCCTGGGCATCATGTCTCTGAACGTCGCGCAGCGTGTGGCGCAGCATCTGGGTCAACCGGGAGTGGACATCATCAAGGCCGCCGCCGGGCAGCTCTCCAAGCAGGTGGGCGCCGATCTCTCCCAGCTCGATATGACCAAGGCCACCTTCAACGATCTGCTCAAGCACATCACCGGCAAGAACACGATGGACGACCTAGATGCCAAACAGGTGAGCCAGTTCTACTTCACGTGCGCCGCCATGCTCATGAAGTTCAGCTGCGATGTCCTGGAGAAGCTCGGCGATGAGAAGGGCCAGCACGTCATCGAGCAGGCATGGGAAGAGGTCGCCAAGCAGCACATGTACTGGGATCTGGTTGCCGACCAGTTCGATCTGAAAGGCAAGGACGCCAAGACGGCGATTGCCTTGCTTGCCGGCACGGATGCCCTGATGGGAGTCAAGTTCGAAGTCGGCAAGATGACGCCGACGTACGTGGAGCGCAACATCACCTTCTGCACTCCGGTGGCGATGGCCTGGAGCATGGGCTATTCACACGATACGGTCCGCAAGTTCTGCGAGACCGTGGCAACCTCCGTGTGCATCCGCGGCCCGCAACAAGTGGTCCCGGGCGTCAAGATCAAGTATCTAACGCGCATGTCCTACGGCGACCAGTCCTGCATCGAGATCGCAGAGTTCGATCCGAAGGCCGCCAAGCCCGGCGCCAAAGCGTAACCCTGGCGCATCAGCCCGAACTACCATACCTTAATTACGGGAGATTTATGTATGCCGTATATCCTTGAGGAGTACCACCACCGGGTCTTCGGAGGCGTCTCTTCCATCACCGCGCATTTCCTCCGCCCGGAGTGGAACCGGATGCAGCACATCCAGAGCTACATGATACTTTCCCCTGAGCAGCGTAGCGACGCCCTGGCTGGCGCTCTCGCCGCTCAGGACGCGTCTGACGCGGCAAAGGTCTCGCGGCAGGATAACAGCACCGCCCTCATGCAGGCCGATGCGCTCCGCTGGCTCGCCTATCGCAAAGAGCGCCTCCAGGCTGACGACGCCCGCGCCTTCCGCGACCTTCTCTCATTCTGGGCGGTTGAGTTCCACAAGAGCGTCATGTCCTTGGATTTCCCAACCAAGTGGAAGAAGACCAAGGCCGGGGCGCTCTATGAGACCATCGTCAAGACGAGCGAGCTGATGCTCGTGCAGGAGAAGCCCTCCCGCGATTTCCCGAACGCGACATGGGAGAACGGGATGATCCTCTGGAATGCCGTCTACCACTTGAATGAAGAGCTCGATACCCTGCTCTACAAGCTGACCGGCGGCGCTCCGCGTCCGGTCCTGAATAGACCCATCAGATTCCCCGTGAAGAAAGCGGCAAAGAAGGCCGCAAAGGCTCGGAAGGCCTCATAGCATTCCCGCTGATGCCACGCTCGCAAACGCCCCGAACTTCCTCGGGGCGTTTGCTTTTGCAGTACACTAGTCGGGATACCCGAGGGACAGAGGTCACGCACCATGCTCAATCTCACCGAATCCCAGCTCCAGATCCAAAAGATGGCGCGGGACTTCGCGAACAAGGTCATCGCCCCGCAAGCCCTTAAGCTCGATGAGAGCGAGGACTTCCCGCACGATATCTTCGAAAAGATGCGCCAAGTGGGGTTGACCGGCATCGCCATAGATCCGGCATACGGCGGCTCCGGCGGCGGCGCGGTGGAGACGGTCCTCGCTGTGGAAGAGATCTGCCGCGCCTATGCCGGTGTCGGCACGATCCTAGCCGTCCAGATCGGCCTCTATGGCCCCGTCATCGTGCGCTTTGGATCGGAGGCCCAGAAAAAGGCCTTCGTGGAGCCGCTGAGCACCGGCAAGCTCGTCGGCGCCTTTGCCCTTACCGAGCCCAACGCCGGCTCCAACGCCGCCGCCCTTGAGACCACCGCTATCCGTAAAGGCGATAGGTACATCTTGAACGGCTCCAAGACCTTTATCTCCTGCGCCGATGGCGCCACCCACTTCATCGTGGCCGCCACCACAGATAAGGCAAAGGGAAGCAAGGGCATCGCCATCTTCGTCGTGGCGCGCAACACCAAGGGTGTGTCCCTGAAGAAACAGCATGGAAAGATCGGCATCATCGCCTCCACCACCTGCGACCTCTTCTTTGACGATGCGGAAGTCCCCGCCGCCAACCTCATAGGCCGGGAGGACGAAGGCTACAAGTATCTCCTCCAAGTCCTTGAGGTATCGCGCATGAGCGTCGCGGCGCAGGCCACAGGCATCGCCCAATCGGCCCTGGATACTTCTGTGGCCTGGGCGCAGCAGCGCAAGAGCTTCGGCGCGCCCTTGGCGCAGCACCAGGGCATCCAGTTCATGCTGTCGGAGATGGCCACCCGCGTGGAAGCCGCGCGACTCCTTACACACCAAGCCGCCGCCCTTAGTGATGCCGGGAAACCCTTCAGCAAGGAATCGTCTATGGCCAAGCTCTTCGCCGCCGAAGCCGCCATGTGGGTCTCGACAAAGGCGGTCCAGGTGCACGGCGGCTACGGCTACTTTAAGGGGAGCATCGTGGAGCGCTGTTTCAGAGACGCCAAGATCACGGAGATCTACGAAGGCACGTCAGAGGTCCAGAAGATGCTGATCGCCAAACGGCTCTTTGAAGGGAATCGGTGACGAGCGTTCGAATCGGAAGGAAGCCCGGACAGCAGCCGGCGCGCCGCTAAGACGCTACGGGCTTTGCCTTATCCGCGACGTCTATCGCGTCCTGGATCTGCGGCAGAACGGAGGCCCACGCGGCAGCGGCCGCCTTGTACGCCTCCACACCCCTGGGCGTCAGACTGCACACCTTCCGCTCCCGGGCCCCTTGGTATTCGCCCTTCACCTCAACGTACCCATGCTCCACCAGCTCTTTCAGAGCGGGGTAGATCATCGCATCCGTGGGCTCGCAGCAACCCTCGGCGGCCTTGCGCACCGCCTCTTTCAAGCGATAGCCGTGGGAGGGCTTATCGTACAGGGCGCGCAACATGAAGAACCGCGAAAGGCTCCGGCGGATCAGCATCTCCCAGTAGTCAGGCTTATCCCAGCTCACCCTTGGCGTGTCCTTTCTCGGGATTTCCCTTCCGATTAGGGGAGCTCTGATACCGATCGCAGGCAAAGCGCCTTTGTGCATACGTTACGTATAGCCTGACGCGAATGATACCACAGCGTGACCTTAGAGGCATGCACAGCCCGCGATTCCAGCAGGAGCTTTCCAAGCCTCCGCCAATCTTGACAGGTGTATCCCTGGGTGTTAGCCTGCCATTCAATAACTAACCTAGGTATTGTCCTTGACCGTGTTGAAGCTGTCTCCAGCCTAGCCCGACTCCGTCGGCTGCGTGCGAGGTGTCCCCGATGGCAAAGAAACACCGCATCATCTCTGCCGATGGTCACACCATAGAGCCGCCGGATATGTGGGAGCGCTATGTCCCAAAGAAGTTCCACGATCGCATCCCGCGCATCGTCAAGGATCCCATGGGAGGAGACGCCTGGGAGTTCCTCCGCGGGGCCCCTCCGATGCCCATCGGCCTGGTGACGGCGGCCGGGAAGACCTATGAGCAGTTCCATTGGTACGGGTCCACGTACGCCGGTATCAACCAAGGGTGCTTCCTTGGCAGACCGCGCCTGGAGGAGCAGGACAAGGATGGCATTGACGCCGAGGTCCTCTTCCCCTCTCAGCGGACGATGCAGTACTTCATGGCGAACGAGGACGATGCCTTCCACCGGGCGGGCATCGAGGCCTACAACGCCTGGATCTACGATGAGTTTTCGGCGCCGGACCGGGCGCGGCTTATCCCCATCGCCCAGATGCCGAACCTCGGGGTAGAGACCGCAGTGGCGGAACTGCGCCAGGCGAAGAGACACGGCTTCAAGGGCGTTGTCATCAGCGCCTGGCCCTCAGGTGAGGAGAACGTGAGCCAGCAGGACGAGCCGTTCTGGGCCGCCGCCGAGCAGGAGAGGATGATTGTCCACATCCACGGCGACATCCTGCAGAAGTCCAAGCGAGCGGCGCCTGGAAGCAGCAAGGCGGCGGCGGAGAAGGTCGGCGGGAAGCAGGGACTGCCCAGCCTGGCTGAAATGGGGGGAGGCATCGCCCATATCTCCGGAGCGATGTCTAGGATGATCTACGCAGGCATCTTCGACCGCTACCCTGCCTTGACGGTTGTAGGCGTTGAGGTGGGCGCAGGCTGGATACCGATGTTCTTGGAGCATATGAACGACTTCTGGTGGCGCAACCGCACCTGGACGAACTCCACGTTAAAGCTGACCCCAGCCGAGTATTACCACCGGAACTGGCGCGTCACCTTTATCAAGGAGGCCTTCGCCATCAAGAACCGCGATGCGGCGGGGGTCGGCAACATCATGTGGTCTACCGATTATCCGCACCACGGCTGCGATTGGCCCTACAGCCGCCGGGTTATTGACGAGATGTTCGTGAACGTCCCGGAGGCAGACAGACGAGCCATTGTTTGCGATAATGCCGCGAAGCTGTATGGCCTTGTCTGATATCCGTCTCAGCGAGCGTCTCTGATGCGCTCATCTTGACGAGGGGAAAAGGGCCGCTACACCGTTATGCGCGACTACGTTTTCAAACGAGTCCTGGTCACGATTCCGGCCCTCATCATCGTCTCCCTGATGATCTTTTCCCTTGTGCGCCTCTTCCCGGGAGACACCATCGTGGCCATGGCCTCCGAGTCCGGCTCCTTCGGCTTCAGCAGAGAGGCCGAGGCCCAGATACGCGCCATCCTTGGCATCGACAAGCCCTTTTTCACCCAGTACTTCAGCTGGATAGGCGGACTCCTCACGGGGGATGCCGGCACGTCCCTCTGGACGCGCCAACCCGTCTCCCACGAGATCGCGCGGACGTTCCCGATATCCCTCGAGCTTGCCGTCTTCTCATCCATCGTGGGCATCGCAGTCGCTCTGCCGGCGGGCATCATCGCCGCCATCAAGCGCAATTCCGTGCCGGACGTCCTGGCCCGATTCGTGAGCCTCATCGGCCTGTCCGTCCCCAGCTTTTGGATCGCCACGATGCTCCTGGTCTTTTTCTCCATCCAGTTCCGCTGGATCCCTCCCGTGATCTACCAGAGCTTCACCGATAACCCGGGCGGCAACCTCCTGCAGTTCCTCTTCCCATCGCTCCTCCTCGGCTTCGGCCTCTCAGCCACCACGATGCGCATGACGCGCTCGGCGATGCTGGAAGTGCTGCGGGAAGACTATGTGCGGACGGCCCGGGCCAAGGGCCTCACGGAACGGGTCGTAATCATGCGGCACGCGCTGCGCAATGCCTTCATTCCGGTGATCACCATCATCGGCACACAGCTGGCCTATCTGCTCGGCGGCACCATCATCATCGAAGTCATCTTCGGCCTGCCGGGCCTGGGCAGGCTGACCCTGGAGGCAGTCACGCACCGGGATTACACGCAGATCCAGGCCAACGTGATGCTCATCGCCGCCATCACCATGCTCGTGA
>VGPF01000071.1 GCA_016875535.1 Chloroflexota bacterium | reverse complement strand
TCATCTCTTCGAAGGCGGTCGTTTGCGGCAGCTTGGGCATGTCCTGTTCGACTGGCAGGGCGAAGGAGAACTGGGCGGTCACCGGCCTGTACCGGAGCCCGGCTTCCCATCGCGCCTGCCTGCCCGTCGTTGACAATCTTCTTGCGTACGCAGGACACTCCACCTCAAATGGCTTTGTAGGAGGGAGTACCATGATTGCTGGCACCATGGAGCAGGTCAGGGCCTTGCTCTCTCGGGGAGAAACCAGTAGAGACGTTATCGAGATGGGGTATGCCCCAGGGACGGTGTACAAGGTTCAGAGGGAGTTGAGACGTGCGCATGTACAGTCCCGAACCCATCAACAGCCTGGAGTACTTCGGCTAGACGCTGTACTAGGACCTCAGGACGAGGGGATGTCCCTTGTCACCCACATCACTCCCCCGCCAACATGCCTAATATGTGGGAAAGTGTCTGTGCACTGGCTTATGTGTACGCTGTGCAATCGCCTCATTCCGGCAGACTGCGACTGCTCTGAAAAGTTCACCGAGGCGACTCACGGATGGACTATTCACCAGCTTGTCCGCGGTTCAAAGGATGCGTCGACCCATCAAAATGAAATTACGGTCGGCAAAGGGCACACGACGACTCCTGAGGCAGGCGCCGACGAAGAGTAGTCTCTGTCAATTGGTCAACGATAGTCGCGGTTTCATCCACGATTTTCCTCGTAGCTGTCTTTCGGCGTAGGCTTCTTTTCTTGGTTGCATTCTCAGGAGCCGTTAAGACCATAACCAACTGCCACCATGATTTCACCTGGGCGACGAGGTCTGGGAAGTGCTCCTCGATGGCTTTCAACAGCGCTCTTTTGTCGCTCCAAAGACTCTCGGCCTCAATTAGTTGAAAGGGTACGGGCCACGAGGTTTTTGCGCCTCGGAGGCACGGTACTTTGTCACCGGGTCCCAAGCGTATGGAGGAGCCGATCGGGACGAGGTCTTGTAACTCGTCACGCACGTCTTTAAGGACAGAGAGGACGTCATCATGATGCCTCTGGTCTGGTCGGCCAGTTTGACCCCGATTTGAGGTAATGCGGGAGGCAAAGTTTGGATCTACCGCGGAGCAAGGGCGCTTATCGCCATCAAGCCAAAGCCATCATTCCTACCGGTTTTCCAGGTGGCGACTACGAAGGTTAATTCGAGTATCGAGTTGATACAGGAAGGGGCCCCCGGCGCGTTCCGGAAGGCCCCTGTGTTCCAGGTGGAGACGGGGGGGAGTCGCACCCCCCGTCCAGATGAATCCTGACCCGAAACGTCTACGAGCGTAGCCGGTGTTTGTGTCTCACCCTGAGGTTGCTCACCCGGCATCGCTCCTCAGGACCAGCCGATGGGCCTTTCGGCCCTCTTCAGCGCTGCCATCGGCGTTACAGCGCCAGCACCTCGATATAACGGCGCCTGTCCTTCGGCCTCGAGGAGGGCCTCCGGCAGACGTCACAGCCTAATTAGGCTGCGAGGGCGAGTTGTCTGTCGCCAGTTACTTGTTGCCACTTGTTTAACGAGAACAGTGACGATCTCGGCTCGCAGTCTCGGCAGGGCACTCACCTGTCGAAGCTACGCGTCCCCATACCCTTTAGATTCTAACACCCGGGGGAAGGATTCTTGGCCTCCCCGGTTTGCTTCCCATCCCTTGCCCCTTCTCCTACGCCTTTACCCGGACGGCCTGCTGGATGCGCCGCGCCGCCTCCCGCTTGGCGATGGCCTGGCGCTTGTCGTACTTCGCCCGGCTCCGCGCCAGCCCAAGCTCGATCTTGGCCCGGTGGTGCTTCAGATAGAGGCGCAGGGGCACCAGGAGCAGGCGCTCCGTGGAGATGCGCTCCACCAGGTTGTTGATCTGCTTGCGGTGCAGGAGCAGCTTCCGTGTCCTGGTTGGCTCATGGTTCTGGTAGGAGGCTGATGTGTAGATGGGGATGTGGACGCCGTAGAGCCACAGCTCGTTCTTGTACGGGCGCGCATACCCCTCCGCGATGTTGATGCGGCCCTCTCGGATGGACTTCACCTCCGAGCCCATGAGGGCGATGCCCGCCTCTATGGCCTGGAGGATCTCATAGTCGTGCCGCGCCTGGCGGTTGGTGGCGATGACCTTGAAATCGCCGCCGTCAGCCTGCGCTTGGCGCGCGGCCTTGGCCTGCCGACGCTGTACTTTGGATTTCACTCTTGAGCACCTCGATGGCCTTGGCGATCTGGGGGTCTCTCCCGGCCGCCTCGTCTTCCTGGGTACGATCAACGATGATATCAGGCGTGATACCCACTTTACTGATCTGCAGGCCGTTCGGCGCGTGCCACTTGGCAGTGGTGAGGCGCACGCTCGAGCCGTCGCTCAGGGTGTAGGCCTGGTTCACGGAGCCTTTGCCGAAGGTCTGCGTGCCGATGACCTTCGCCCTAGCGCGCGCCTGGAGCGCCCCGGAGACCACCTCGCTGCCGCTGGCGCTGCCGTGGTTCACCAGCACCACCAGGGGCACCTTCTGCGCCAGCCCGCCGTCGTTCACCTTCCAGTCGGTGCGCTTGCCGTCGCCGTCCACGTCATACAGCACCAGACCGTCCTTGAGGAACTGGCTCGCCACGTCCACCACTACATCAAGATAGCCGCCTGGGTTGTTCCGCAGGTCAAGGATCATGCCGGCGGGACGCTTCGCCATCACGTCCTTCAGCTGCTCCTTGAACTCCTCGTCCGTGTTCGGCTGGAACCGGGAGATGCTGATGTGGACGATGCCGTCCGCCAGATCCTCCGTGTCTACGGTGATCCGGCGTATCTCATCGCGCGTGAGGGTGAAGGTGAGAGGCGTGGTCTGAGGCGGGCGCAGGATTTCTAATGTGATCTTGGTGCCTTTGGGACCGCGCACCTTATTGATGACATCCATCTCAGGCACGTTTTCCACAGAGGCGCCGTCAATCTTGATGATGATGTCCCCTGCCCTGATGCCGGCCTTCTCCGCTGGCGATTTGCGGATAGGCGCGATCACTACCGGGTAGCCCTCTCGCGTAAGGATCTCCACGCCGATGCCCTCATACGTCCCCTCCAGCTGTTCCCGCACCTCTTCCTGCCGTGATTTGGGGATGTACTGGCTGAATGGGTCTTCCAGGCTGGCAATCATGCCGCGGATGGCACCCTCGGCCAGCTTCTTATCGTCCAGAAGCTTCTTATCGGCGTAGTGCCCCTTGACCTGCTGGTAGGCTTCGAAGACGGTGCGGAACTCTTTGCTTGTCTCCTCCGGCAGGTTCGCTCGCTCGTTCTCCGTGCGCAGGCTCAGGCAGGCGGAGAGCGCCGATGTGGAGAGGATGACGAGAAGGATAAGGGCAAACCACCTGGTTGCCTGTTTGGATGGGAGGTTCATGGCTGGCCTGCTTCCTGGGAAAGTTTCTGAACGGCGGGGCAATGAAAAAGGGCCTAGGACCGGCCCTTGCGTACTCCACGTATTATAACGGCTGAACCTTTTCCCCCGGATTTGCTGCTTGAAGGAGCCCCCCTGTGCCAAGACTTCCCCTGCCCACGCGCGATAGCCTTTCTCAGCCGGCCCAGGCCGCCTACGACCACATCGCCAAGACGCGCGCGGCGATCCCGCCCTCCATCCTCGTGCTGCTTCATAGCCACGATATGGCCAGGCGCGTGGCCGACCTGAGCGATGGCGTTGTCAATCACTCGACGATCGAGGAGCCCGTTCGCGCCATCATCGGGTTGACTATCGCGAGAGAGGTGGGCTGCTACTACTCCTGGCAGGCCCAGGAAGAGCTGGCGAAGAAGACGGGCCTCCGGCAGCTTGTGGTGGACGGCATCAGGAACAGGACGACTAAGGGCATGCTTCCCAAGGAGAGCGTCTTTGTTGACTATGCGAAGCAGGTCTTCGCCAGGCGCGTCAACGATCCGACCTTCGCCGCCATCGAGCACTTGATGGGGAAAGAGGGAGCCGTTGATCTGACCATCGCCATCGGCTACTTCATCATGATGTTCAGCATGGTGGAGGCCTTCGGTATCCAGCCGTCGCCAGGCTATCCTGCGCCATTCCCGAAGAGCTAGGCCATGACGGTGCGGCCGGATTGACACAGAAGAGCGCCCTGGATAGTCTCCTGCCATGGCTACACTGAACATCGGTCTCTCCTCTCGTCCGAGCCAGGAATCGTTGGACCTCATCGTTTCAGTATCGCCGCAGATCCGCCTGCTGGACATAAGCGAACATCTTGCGCAAGAGGCGGAGTCCCCGGCGGCGAAGGCCAAGGCCGATGAGATGCTGGCGCAGATCGAAGTCCTATTCCTTGGGCGCCTGCCGCCGGACCTGGCCAAACGCGCTCCAAAGCTTAGGTGGGTGCAGTGGCTCGGCACCGGCGTGGACCACCTGGTGCGCGGCGGCCTCTTCGAAGGGAAGCACTACCAGATCACCAACGTCTCCGGGACGAACGCTCTGGCCATCGCCGAGCATGCCTTCATGTTCATCCTGATGTGGGCCAAGAAGGCGCCCGGTTGGATGGAGCAGCAGCGGAACGCCGATTACAAGCGCGACTCGGTGCGGCCGGACTTCACTGAGGGTCGGACGCTGGGTGTTCTAGGCCTTGGCCCTATCGGTATGGAGTCGGCGCGCTTGGGCAAGGCCTTTAGGATGCGCGTTCTAGGCATACGCCGCTCCGCCGCAGCCCTTCAGCGCAACGTTGGCGATGTGGATGAGCTGTGGCCTCCTTCGCGCCTCCACGAGATGCTGGGGCAGTGCGACTATATCGTGAATGCGTTGCCCCTGACCAAGGAGACGGAACACATCATCGGCGCGCCGGAGTTCGCCGCGATGAAGCGGACGGCCTTTTACGTCAACGTGGGCCGAGGCAAGCTGGTGGATGAGGCGGCGATGGTGCGGGCGCTCCAGGAAAAGCGCATTGCCGGGGCGGGGTTGGACGTCTTCGAAACGGAGCCGTTGGCAAAGGAAAGCCCCCTCTGGGCCATGCCCAACGTCTTTATCACGCCGCACGTCTCGGGCGATGTCATAGACAACCGGGACCGCGCCGTGCGCTTTTTCGCTGAAAACCTGAAGCGGTACCTGAACGGCCAACCGCTCAAAAACGTCGTGGATGTGGAGCGCGGCTACTAAGCCGTCCCTGGCGAATCTTGGCCGGTTCAGGCATCATCTAACGGGTACCTGCACCGAAAGGAACGCCATGACCACCACAAGCGCCTCCCGGTCCGTGAGCCGGGTTGTTCAGACCGTACAGACCTACGAAGGGGCCGGATTCCCGGTTCGACGCCCCTTCCCTACCCAAACACAGATGGACTTCGATCCATTTCTGTTGCTGGATCACCTTGGACCCGTTGACTATCCGCCTGGGGAGGCTAAGGGAGCGCCGGACCATCCACACCGGGGGTTCGAGACCGTGACCTACGTGCTGGAAGGCCGCATGGAGCACAAGGACTCGGCGGGGAATGCAGGCAAGCTGGGCCCTGGCGATGTGCAGTGGATGACGGCCGGCGCAGGGGTTGTGCATTCGGAAATGCCGGAGGAGGCCTTCCTGAACAAGGGCGGGCGTCTCCAAGGCTTCCAGCTCTGGGTGAACCTGCCGCGCAAGGAGAAGATGATCGCGCCGCGGTACCAGGACACGCCATCGGCCAAGATACCGGTGGCAACGAGTGAAGACGGCGCCGTGCGTGTGAAGGTTATCGCGGGGGAATCCCTGGGGAAGCGGGCAGTGATAGAGACGCGCACGCCCATCGCCTACCTGCATTTCACCTTACAGCCCGGGGCGACGTTCTTCCAGCCTACGATGAAGGACCACAACAGCTTTGCCTACGTCATCAGCGGGCGCGGCAAGTTCGGCTTCAACGCTCGCGAGGCGAAAGAGGGCCAGGCGGTCTTCTTCGCCGGGGATGGGGAGAGCGTTTCCCTCGAGAATGTTGACGCGAAGCTGCCCCTGGATGTGCTGGTGATCTCCGGGGTGCCTCTGCGAGAGCCTGTGGTGCGTTACGGTCCCTTTGTGATGAACACCCGTGAGGAGATCATCAAGGCTTTTGATGATTTCCAGAGCGGGCGCATGGGGTATATCGCGCACTAGGGTTTGCGGCAAGCTCGCGCCCCAAGGGTGGCCCTGAAGGGCCACGCCTACCAGGAGAGGAGGGGCGAGCCGCGAAGACTTGTCTCACTCCTACGCCGGATTGGGTTGCGGGAGCAACCCGGAGAGCGTAGGCCCGTTCGTCGTGGCGATTGGGGATCACCGCTCCTCAGGGGGACAGAGGGGGCGCCCCGCGCGATGGACCCAGGGCGCGTGCCCCGCGCCCCTACGCTGTGGTTTCTCCTTTCAGGTGAGATGGGTGTGGGGATGGGTGTGCTGCAGAGGGCCCGACGGTGTGCCATGGGTGGACGCGTCCAGCAAAGGTGCGGGCGTCTAACGTTCCCGGAAGGCCGGGACAGGG
>VGPF01000070.1 GCA_016875535.1 Chloroflexota bacterium | reverse complement strand
GAGGTGCTCCTCGGACAGTGGAGGCGAATCTACAACGAGGTCCGGCCCCACAGCGCCCTCGGCTACCGCCCGCCAGCGCCTGAGGCGATGTTGCCACGACTGGCGTTCAGCAGTTCCGCCGGACTAATATAGCGAGTGGTACAAAGTCTGGGGGCAGGTCATGCCATGGCCAGGATGATTGCGAGCCGCCACATCCGGCCTGCTTTCACCACTCTTTTGACAGTCATCCCGTCCCCGCTTTGCTAGTCATCGCATCAGGCCTGACCTGCGAGCACCTGCCAGATATGCAGGCCCTGCCTCTTATGCAATCCTAACAGAGCTCTTGCAATCGTCTCGCTTTTGTTACCGGTTTACCTAAGCTGTTACCAAGGTGATACCAAAAGGAAAGCATGCCTAGGGAGACGAAACAGCCGCGGGGGAGGCGCTGAAGGGCGGACTGACGGTCTAAAGGCCCTTAAAAGATGGGGGGCGCTTCTGAAGAAAGGCGGCAATGGCCTCTTTGTAGTCTGCGGTGTCAAAGGAGACCCTCTGGATGTAGGTCTCGTAGTCCACTGCCTCGGCTAAAGAGGTGGCAGCGGCGCGCTGCATAGCCCGCTTCGCGAACTCAACGGCTACAGGCGGATTGGCAGCTATAGCTCCCGCGAGGTCGGCCACAGTGGCGGCTAGCTGATCGGCGGGGACGACCCTGTTGTAGAGGCCCATCGCCAGAGCATCCTTCGGCTCAATGGGTCTGGCGGTGTAGACGATCTCAGCGGCACGGGCCGGACCGACGATGCGCGGCAGGAGCCACGTGGTTCCTACATCCGGCGGGATGCCTCGCGCTACCCAGGCAGGCACTAAGCGGGCGCCTTCCGCGGCGATCCGTATCTCGCAGGCGATGGCCAGAGAGAGGCCGGCACCGACGGCAGGTCCGTTCACAGCCGCTATCGTCGGTTTAGGAAAATTGACCAGGTCTAAGACAAAGTACCCGGCAGGCGCGGTCACTTTCTTCAGCTTGAATATGGAGCCTCCTGCGGCCTGTTGCTCAAGCCTTCCCACATCTATTCCCACGCAAAAGGCCCGTCCGGCTCCGGTCAGGACCAATACCCTCACGTTATCGTCCTTCGCGGCTTGTTTGAGAGCATCCACTAGCTCGGGTTGCATCTCCTCAAGGAGGGCATTGAGCTTTTCCGGCCGATTAAGCGTGATGGTGGCGACGCCCGACTTCACTTCGTAAAGCAGGTATTGATAGTCCATCTTCTAAATCCTTGAGGGGTTCTGTGCAGCAAGGAGCGCTCGCCATGATAGGAGGCGGCCATGAAGAGCGTCAACGTAAGCAATTGGACGGTCCTGAAATATGTTCGGAAATAGTTTATGAATATATGTGCGCCCGAAAGAAGCCCTGGCCTTGTTATGTTATGTAGGGACGAAGCCTATCGCCTCTGCTCCATAGAGGGGAGCAGATGAAGCAACAGAGCTGGAAGGGATCTTGACAGCCTCTTTCTTCAGTAGGCCCGGTTTGCTGGTCCTTACGCCTCTTGGTACAATTGTGGATTGTGTAGCAATGCGCCGCACTCCCGAAGCGGTAGGGCAACTGGCTTTCTAGCCGAGTGGCCAGCGCGAAAGGTTGGTGGTGGCGATGCGATGGAACGTCTCGCAGCTTTTGAAGGCAGGCGTGGGGGAAGAGCGGGAGTACGAGTTTACTGAAAAGAAACCAGGCATCGAAGAGCTGGCAGAAGGGCTAGAGGGCTCCGCCCAGCTCATACGGACCAAGGCTGGCATCCTTGTCCTGGCCTCAATAGACGCGAAGGTCCGCTGCGCCTGCAGCCGCTGCCTTCGGGAATTCGCCAGCCCAGCCCACATCAAGATCGAAGAGGAGTTCTTACAGACAACTGACATCGAATCAGGCGTCAAACTGGCCCTTGACGAGAGCGAAGGTTCGTTTACCATAAGCTCTCAGCATGAGCTGGACCTGACAGAGCCGGTTCGGCAATACGCAATCCTCTCCATCCCCATCAAGCCGCTCTGCAAGGCAGATTGCAGCGGCCTCTGCCCAATCTGCGGGAAGAACTGGAATGAGGGCCCCTGCACCTGCAAGGCACAGAAGGCCGATAGCCGATGGGACGCCCTTGAGGCGCTCCGAGAGAAAGTAAGCAAGTCTGAAAAGAGGAAATGAGGACGTAGATGGCGCCGCTCCCAAAAAGAAAGCGATCGAAATCGAGCAAGGGTCACCACAAGGCCCATAACACTCTTGCCCCTGTTACCACTGGGACCTGCCCCAACTGCGGCAGCATCAAGGCTCCGCACCGCGCCTGCAGGGCTTGCGGCTATTACAACGGCCGCCAGGTTCTAAAGGTCGGGACGGCAGAGGCCGAGTAACACTTGCCATAAGTGGCATCCTCCTATTCGGTCAGCCAACAAGGAAGGTTTATGACAGAAAGCACAGTCGGCGAACGTTTAGCGTACGTCTTCCCCGGTCAAGGCTCCCAGGCAGTCGGCATGGGCCGCGACCTTTTTACTGAGTCCAAAGCCGCGAAAGAGACCTTTGAGGAGGCCGACGACATCCTCGGCTTCTCCCTCTCCAAGCTCTGCTTTGAAGGCCCAGACGAGCAGCTCAAGCAGACCGTCAACGCCCAGCCCGCCATCATGACCGCCAGCATCGCCGCCCTTCGCGCCTTGGGCGAAGTCCATGGCGAGACCTTCCCCTCCAAGCCCCGCTTCGTCGCGGGACACAGCCTCGGCGAATATACCGCCCTCGTCGCCGCCAACGCCCTGCCGTTCAATGAGGCCCTTGGCCTTGTCCGCGAGCGCGGCCGCCTCATGCAAGAGGCCGAACGCATGCGGGAGGGCGGGATGGCCGCCATCCTCGGCCTCGATGAGTCCCTCGTCGAGCAGGTCTGCCAGCAGGTCGGCATCGAGATCGCCAATATCAACAGCGATGGGCAGATCGTCCTGAGCGGCACCAAAGAGGCCCTTGTCCGCGCCATAGACCTTGCCCGCGCCATGGGCGCCAAGCGCGCCATCCCCTTGGAAGTCTCCGGCGCCTTCCACTCCAGCCTCATGCAGCCCGCCGTTCCCGGCATGGCCCAAGCCATCTACAAGGCCACCATCCGCAACCCGCAAGTGCCCATCATCAGCAACACCAAGGCCGAGCCCATCGCCCGTCAAGGCGAGATCCAGGCGGAGCTGATTGACCAGATGGTCTCCTGCGTCCGGTGGACCAAGTCCGTGGAGTACATGGCCGCCAACGGTGTCAAGACCTTTGTGGAGATCGGCCCCGGCAAGGTGCTCACCGGGCTCATCAAGCGCATCGCCAAGGAAGCGCAGACGCTCAACGTCGAGTCCATGCCCTCTGTGCGGGCCTTCGCCCTCCCGGCCTAACGGCCCCGCGCCATCGTGGACCTTTCGGGCAAAGTCGCCCTCGTCACCGGTAGCAGCCGCGGCATTGGCCGCGCCGTTGCCCTTCGCCTCGCCAAGGCAGGCGCCACCGTTGCGCTCAACGCCACCAAAGACGCCTCTGAGACGCGGCGCCTCATCACAGAGGCGGGCGGCAAGGCCGGCGTCCACATCGCCGATGTGCGCAGATCGCAAGAGGTCGAAAAGATGGTCGAGGACGTTGTGGCGGCCCACGGCTCCCTGGATATCCTGGTCAACAATGCTGGCATCACTCGCGACACGCTCCTCATGCGCATCTCCGATAAGGACTGGGAGGACGTTCTCGCGACGAACCTCACCGGGACGTTCTACTGCACCCGCGCCGCCATCAAGCCGATGCTCAAGAAGCGGTGGGGGCGCATCATCATGATGGGAAGCGTCGTCGGCCTCAAGGGCAACCCCGGCCAGGCGAACTACAGCGCCACCAAGGCTGGCCTCGTTGGTTTCACCCGATCCACCGCCGCCGAAGTCGCCTCCCGCAACATCACCGCAAACGTCGTCGCGCCGGGATTCATCGAGACGGAGATGACGGCGAAGCTCTCCCAGCAACAGCGCGATGCCCTCAAGGCGCACATCCCGGCCGGGGTCTTCGGCACGCCGGAACAGGTGGCCGAGGCGGTGGCCTTCCTGGCAAGCAACGAGGCCGGCTATATCACCGGCCAAGTCTTGCTCGTGGATGGCGGCATCGCGATGGCGTAGGCACCATGGCAGGCGCAAGGAGAAAGGGAAGAACCATCGCGCTGCAGGTCCTGTATGAAGTGGACAGCTCGGGCCACGCATGGCAGGAGACGCTGGAGCGCGCCCTGGCGGAAAAGGGCCTGAGCGAGCAGACCAAGAGCCTGGCGAAAGACCTGGTGACCGGAGTGATACGGGAGAAAGCACGGCTGGATGGGCTTATCGCCGAGCATGCGCCCGCCTGGCCCATCGGGCAGATGTCCGCCATAGACCGCAATATTCTGCGTATTGCCATCTATGAGATTGTGCTCGATAATAAGGCGCCGCCGAAAGTAGCGATAAACGAGGCTGTTGAGCTGGCCAAAACATTCGGGAGCGAGAACCTGCACAAGTTCGTGAACGGCGTTCTGGGCTCCATCCTGACCGCAGCGAAATCCTAGAAAGCTACAGCCCTGGAGGTTACCGTGGCGACAGTTTTCGAACGAGTGAAAAAGGTGACGGTTGACCAGCTTGGCGTCGAAGAGGCCCAGGTGGTCCCCAACGCCTCTTTCGTGGACGACCTGAACGCCGACTCCCTTGACCTCGTCGAGCTCATCATGGCGCTCGAAGAGGAGTTCAGCAAGGACGGCAAGAAGTTGGAAATCTTGGATGAAGATGCCGAGAAGATCGAGACCGTTCAGGACGCCATAGACTACATCACGAACAAGCAGGGCGCGTAACGCCCGTCCCGGTCAGCCCGTCGCCCGCTTCGCCGCCTGCCAGAGCTCCTCTTGCCGCTCCAGCGGCAGCTCTTCTATCTTCTTCCCCTGAGCGCTGGCGCTCTCTTCCATGTGGCGGAAGCGCCGCTCAAAGCGCCGATTCGCCTTGCGCATGGCCCCTTCAACATCCATGTTGAGGCGCCTGCCGATATTCACGAGCGCGGCGAAGATATCGCCGAGCTCATGCTCAAGCTCCGCTTGCGACTTCGCCCTTTCGAACTCTCCCAGCTCTTCGCGCACCTTGTCCAGCACGCCTGCCATGTCCGTCCACTCGAAGCCCAGCTTCGCGGCGCGACCCTGTATCTCCTGGCTATAGGCCAGCCCGGGCAGGGATCTCTGCACGCCGTCCAGCGCAGACTGCCTTTCGCCCTTTTCCTGCGCCTTCAGCTTCTCCCAGTTCGCCACCACCTCATCGGCGCCGGAGACCTTCACCTCGCCAAAGACGTGCGGGTGCCGATGGATGAGCTTCGCATTGATGGTGCGCAGAACATCCTTGATGGTGAATGTGCCGTTATCCCGGCCTATCTGGGCGTTCAGCCCCACCTGCAGAAGCACATCGCCCAGCTCTTCCGCCAGGCGCTTCGGGTCGTCCGCATCCATAGCCTCCAGCGCCTCATGCGTCTCTTCGAGGAGGTATTTCCGTAGGGTGGCATGGGTCTGCTTCTTATCCCAGGGGCAGCCGTCCGGGCCCCGCAGCCTGGCGATGATGGCCAGGAAGGTCTCAAAGCTCTCCAGGTCCTTGTAATCGGCCACGGGCGCACCTCGGTTCTATCCGGAGGCATCCCATTCTACGTGGCGTTCGTTTTCCTTGACAAGGAATCCCCCGCCCGGGTACTGTTTGCTTAGATGGATAAGATGCTGAAGCAGATCGCTACAAAAGTTGTCCTCTCCAAACAATCCTTTGCCATTGCTCAGCGGTTAGGCATCAGTATCGTGCGCACGAAAGAAAGCCCCATACCGAATCTGGGGCAGTTTACCTATCACGACCGCCGCTATCCTCTCGCTGGAATCGATATGAACGATAAGGCTCAGCTAGAGTTCTTACCGTTATTCAAAAATTATAAATATCTAGCAGAGGAATTTCGCTCGCCAAAAGGCCAGTTTGATTTTCGTGTGCCCAACGATAGCTTCGGCTATATCTCAGCCGTCGTCTTACGCGCCTTCCTCTCGCTCTGCAGCCCACGGCGCATCATCGAAGTGGGTGCTGGCAATTCAACGCTCGTGACGGCTGGCTTTGTGCAACACGCGCCACTGGTCAAGCAGCCGCGTTTTACCATAATCGAACCATATCCAAAAGGCGTAGCGACTTACCAAATTCCAGGGGTGCATGAGCGCGTATGTAAGCAGCTAGAAGAGGTCGAGCTGAGCCTATTCGAATCATTGGACGCCAATGACATCCTTTTCATTGATGGCAGTCATTACGTCAAAGCGGGCGGCGACGTGAATTACGCAGTTCTGGAAATCCTGCCACGATTACAAAGCGGCGTTATCGTTCATTTCCATGACGTATTCCTCCCGTTTGACTATCCGAAGGCTTGGATCGTACAAGACCGCACCTTTTACACCGAACAATATCTGCTCCAAGCGTTTCTCTACGGCAATAGCTTGTATGAAATTCTGTGGGCTGAACGGTATATGAAAGATAAATATCCAGGGCTTATGCAAAACGCCTTTACTCTCATAGAAGAAAAATGGAATCACAACTCAAATAGCCTATGGATACGGAAACGCTGAAGGAGTGCCCGTGTGTACCGCCCCTGATTTCTTGGACAGTGATGTGATTGTATTCATGCGGCAACCACAGGGCAAGCGAGCAACTGACGGCGTGCTTGCTCTGGCGTCGCGTAGCGATGGCGCTCGACGAGCCACTCCCGGTTGTACCGCTCCTTGAAGGCAAGGAGCGCGAGGCGCAGCTCCTCCACGGTCTCAAAGGTTCGCACCCAGAGCAGTTGCTCCTTGAGGGTGCGGATGAACCGCTCCACGCAGCCATTGCCCTCCGGCTCCCGCACGAAAGCGGGACTGGAGGCAATCCCCAGGAAGCGGAGCTCGTCTTGGAAGTGGTCGCTCATGTACTGGCTGCCGTGGTCATGGCGCAGGACAAGGCCCGAGGCGACGTCGGCGCCGTAGCCGCCAAGGTGCTGGCGCACTCCTTGGCGCAGC
>VGPF01000069.1 GCA_016875535.1 Chloroflexota bacterium | reverse complement strand
GCGCTCGATCGTCAGCGGCACGCGCTTGTTCGTGGTCATGTAGACCTTGGCTGCCCGCTCTTGCCACTGGCTCACGGTGGACCCCCTTGGACAAACGACAAGGTTCCGGACGGAAAAAGTGACGACGTATTATAGCCGATTTCCCCGGTGGCGGGCGTCCTCCGCCCTTGGCCTCGCCGCGCGGCCTTCAGGCCTTCCTCTCGAGGCGCTTCATCCGCGAGGAGTCCGTGCTGTTGACATATCTGGGACGATAAGGGGCGTTTTCACGGAAGCTGCAGCGCTCTTCGCGCTGCTTTGGGGGAGGCCGTCGCTACGCGGACTACAAAGGCTGCCAACCCGAAAGTCGTCTTCGCTGTTGTTGCCGCCGCTATCTTCATGGCCGGCATAGATACCTTCAGCGTCTCCATAGCCCTGCGGGATATGCAGAAGGACCTGGGCACTACTCTCGCTCTCGCGAGCTGGACCGTTACCTTCTATCTCCTGACGCAAACGGTTGTTCTCCCCATCGCGGGAAAGCTGGGGGATGAGCATGGTGAGAAGCGGCTGCTGGTGGGCGCAGTCCTTCTCTTTGTCATCAGCTCGGTGGCGACGGGTCTGGCCCCGAACATCTACGTCCTTATCGTTTTCCGTATCGTGCAAGCCCTCGGCGCAGGCTCCTTCCGGCCCCTTGCCGTCGGCATCATCGGCAAGGTATTCGGCGATCGGCGGCAAGCGCCCATCGGCATGCTGAACACCGCCTTTATCCTGGGGGCGATCATCGGCCCGAACATCGCCGGGGTCATCATAGATAGCCTCTCGTGGCGCTGGATCTTTTTCGTGAACGCTCCTACCGGTCTCGCCGTCGCTTTCTTTGCCGTCCGGGTCATCCCGGAAACAAAGGGCATCTCCGCAGTGAAGCCTATTGACCTGCCGGGAATCGCTCTCTTTGCTCTGGGCGCCGCGTTGCTGCTTATCGGTTTGACCCATCTTGCCAACAACCCGAGCCACACGGCTTCGCCGGCTGTATGGCTGCCCATCGCCTTTGGACTTGCGGCCCTTGGGCTCTTTGTGCGGCATGAAGGGCGCGCCGCAGCGCCCCTTGTGGAGCTCAAGCTCCTGCGAAGCACGCCCTTCTTCGCCGCCAATATGTACAGCTTCATCATGGGGGCGTGCATCCTGGGCTTTGTCTCCTTCGTCCCCACGTACGCCCGCCTGCGTTTCGGCTTTTCAGCTTCCGAAACGGCTCTTGTGCTGACCGCCCGTATGGTGGTCTCCCTCTTTCTCTCCGTTGCGGCCAGTCTCGCGTTGGCGCGGATGGGCTACCGCAAGCCCATGATCCTGGGCATGCTCACGCTGAGCGGCGGCCTCTTCGTTATCGGCCTCGGGTTCACAGATATCACTCTCTTCGGTGTTGGGGTTCCCAATCAGCTGCTGCTGGCGATGGAGGTTGTGCTGGCAGGCGTCGGCATCAGCGTCTTTACCCCGGCAGCACAGAATGCCTCTCTGGATCTGCATCCCCAGAAGATAGGCGCCATATCCGGTATCCGGGGCATGTTCAACAACCTCGGTGCGATGTTCGGCGGCGCCGGCGTCGTCCTGGCCCTCAGCCATTTTTCAGATAAGGCCCTCGGCTTTGAGCGTATCTTTTCGGCCCTGGCCTTCGTGGGGCTTCTCGCCATCCCGTTCGTCTATCTGGTTCCGGACCGCACGAGGAGGGAGAAAAGGTGAGGAGTTCGCCTATCGCGAGGGCTGCCCCTTCAGGCGCTTCAGCTGCTCCAGCAGCTGCTCCGCCTGCCTGATGAGCTCGTCCAGGTTCGGCGCGGGCTGCGCCGGTTGCTGGCCGCCGGGCTGCGTCACGCCGGGGCCCGGTATCGCCGAAGGCGGCGCAAGGCCGAAGGCCACCTGCAGGGCGCGCTCCAGCGTCGGCTCCATGATCGGCGTGTTGGAGCCGTTCACCACGATGACGCGCTTCAGCTCGGGGAAGCTGAGGGTTGAGGCCTGGAGGTAGACCGGCTCGATGAAGAGGAGCGACGTGCCCAGCGGGATGGCGAGCAGGTTGCCGCGGATGACGCGCGACCCTTGCTGGTTCCAAAGCGCGAACTGCTGGGAGATGACCGGGTCGTTGTTGATGCGCGCCTCAACCTGCGCCGGGCCGTCCACCTGCTTGTCCTTGGGGAAGGTGTAGGCCGTCAGTTTGCCGTAATGCTCGCCGTCGTTCCGCGCCGCAAGCCAGGCCACCATATTGGGCTTGTTCTGCGCCGTGAAGGGCACAAAGAGGAGGAACTCCTCCTTCTGCTGGCCGGGCAGCGGCATGATGACGTAGTAGGCCTCTATCGGCTGGAGGTCGTTGTAGAAGATCTCCGATGGCTTCCCCCACACGTCTTCCTTGGTGAAGTAGACCCGCGCGTCGGTCGAGTGGTAGGTGCGGTAGAGCTCCTCCTGCACGTCAAAGAGACCCTCCGGGTAGCGGATATGGGCGCGCAGGCTGGCGGGCATCTCGCCCAACGGCTTGAAGAGCGAAGGGAAGGCCGAGGCATAGGTCTTGAGCAGCGCGTCGCTGGGGTCGCTCACATAGAAGTCCAGGGAGCCGTCGTAGGCGCTCGTCACGATCTTGACGCTGTTGCGGATGTAGTTGAAATCGCCCCGGTAGCGCTGGGAGTACGGGAAGCGGTTCGTCGTTGTGTAGGCGTCCTGCACCCAAAAAAGCTTCCCATCGGCGACGACGACATAGGGGTCCGCGTCGAGCCGCAGGAAGGGCGCGATCTTGGTGATGCGCTCCTGGATATGGCGGTTGTAGAGCACCCGCGTCTTCGGTGTCCGCTCATTGCTGATGAGCAGGTTGAAATCGCCCAGCCGCCAGGCCAGCGCCGCCTTCCGCGCGAAGGAGCTGAGACGCACGCCGCCGCCCCCTTCGAAGGTTGTGTACACCGGCGAGTCCTGCGCCGTGGGGTAATCGAACTCCTGCGTCTTGGTGTTCACCAGCACGTGGGTGCGCGTCCGCTCGCCGTAGTAGATCTGCGGCTGCGTCACGGGGATCGTCCCCTTGGGCGGCACGTCCTGGATCAGAAAGGTCGGCCTGCCTTCGCCCGTGAACTCCGTCACCGGGCTCATCGCCACGCCGTAGCCGTGGGTATATTGCAGATGCTGCGCCACCCAGGTATGGGCCTCCTGCGGCAGCTGGTCCGGGGCCAGTTCCCGGGCGGAGAGCAGCACTTGCAGCTCGCGCCCGTTCACCGTGTAGCGGTCAATATCCACATCGGAGAAGACGTAATAGGGCCGCAGCGACTGGATCTGGTTGTACGTGTCGCGCAGGGGCCGGTAGTCCCACAGGCGGATATTGTTGATGGTGCCCGGACTGCCGAAGACGTCCGCCGCGCTTAGGTTGCCCTGCACGTCAAAAGCGTTCACCTCGATCCGGTTCAGCAGGTAGGCCTCCCGCGTCATCGCGATGTTGCGCTCGATATATTCCGTCTCCCGCGCCAGCTCGCTGGGGGAGACGCTGAACCGCTGGTAGGCCGCCGGAAAAACCACGAGCAGGATCGCGGTGCAGGCTACCCACCCGCCGAGGCCGAAGAGGGCGAAGCGACCTTTGTGGAACCACGCCGCCGCGATGAAGCCGATGCCCAGCGCCAGCGATGCCGCCATCATGAAGCGCAGGGCGAAGAGCCGCGCCGTGGCGTCCGTGGCGCTGGCCCCGAAGAGCGTGCCGTTGAGCCCGCCCGAAGCCAGCGGCAGTTCGCTGATATCGAACCAGAAGCTCCAGGCGATCATCATGAAGAAGAGGGCCAGGATGACCCCCAAGTGCGTCTTGGTCTTGCGGTTCACTGCTCGGAGGAAGCCCTTCGTCGCCGTGTTCACCACATAGATCGCCAGGGCCTGGATAAGGAGGACCAGCATCAGGCCCAGCAGCCAGATCTGCACGAAGCGGAAGAGCGGCTGGTTGAAGACATAGAAGGTTGGGTTGTGCCCCCACATCGGGTCGGCTATGGTCTTTCCGCCTGCGTCCGTGAAGGCCGCCGCGTTGTTGAAGGCCAGCACATGCTCCCACTGGCTGGAGGTCGTCGCGCCGAAGAGCGCCGTCAGGATGATGCCCGCCAGCACGATGGCGAGCCGCAGCAGCCCGTGGGCGACGGCGAACTTTTCCGGCGCGATGCGCGATGGCCCCCGTGACAGCCGGTAGGCGATCAGGGCGTTTGCGATGAACGCCGCCAGGAAGACTCCCGCCCCCGCGAAGAAGAGCCACGTCCGCGTGGCGATGCGCTTCTGGTAGACATCGCCGTAGCCCACCGAATCGAACCAGAGCCAGTCCGTGTAGACGTTCCGCGCGATGGATAGGCCCGTCCACGCCAGGATGATGATCGAGACGATGATGGCGATGCGCAGGATGTGCCGCACCCGCAATCGCGGCTGGCGCTCCTTCGGCTCCGCCCCGTTCGCCCGGGGTGGCCGCGGTCCTCGTCCCCACCTTCGGCGGAAGATCATGCCTGCGCTATCCTTGTCCCCACCGCAGCGCCGGTGAGCGACCGCCTCAGCGCGTGCGCCGCTCGCCCGTCAAGGATGAGCGCCGCCTTCACGTACGTCAGCGCCTGCAGGCAGGCCTCGACTTTGGGGATCATGCCGCCGGAGATAACGCCGCCCGCGATCAGCTCCTTGACGCGCCCCGGCGTCAGCTGCGGCAGCACCGCGCCGTCCGTCCCCTTCACGCCGGGGACGTCCGTGAGAAAGATACACGTCTCCACGCCCATCGCGCCGCCGATCGCCGCCGCTGCCGTATCGGCGTTGATGTTCAGCAGCGTCGCCGTTGCCTTGCCGCCCTGCTCCAGCACGCCGATGGGCGAGATAACCGGGATATAGCCCTTCGCCACCGCCGCCTCCACGGGCCCGCCGTCCACGGCGGTGACCTCCCCCACCAGGCCCAGTTGGGGGTCCTTCACGCGCCCCTTCACCATCGCGCCGTCCGCCCCGCTGAGGCCCACGGCCCGCCCCCCCAGGGCGTTGATGGAGGCGACAAGCCCCTTGTTGACGACCCCCGCCAGCACGGCCACCACCACCTCGATGCTCTGCTCGTCCGTGACCCGCAGCCCGCCGACGAACTTGGTCGGCACCGCCATCTTCTCGAGCCACTGCGTGATCGTCTTCCCGCCTCCGTGCACCACGATCGGCTGGTAGCCCTGGCCCTGCAGCCAGACCAGGTCTTCCAGCGTCGTATCCTCCTGGCCCAGCGTGCTCCCGCCTATCTTCACCAAAAATCGTTTGTTCATAGGTATCTTAAGCGCCGCCGCTCCCTCGATGGGAGAGGAACCCGGCTCCGGTCTGCTGGAGCCGGAAGGCGAAGGTGATCGCTATCCTTTGTTGACGCCCGCCATCAGCTGCCGCACCTTCCGCTGCACCTCCACGTCCGCCTCCTTCAGCGCCTCCATCGAAGGCGCCTCCGCCACCGATTGCGCTCCCTCGTCCAGCCACTTCTTCGCCACGGCCTTCGCCTCCTTCGGCGCGCCCCCGTGCTCGATGGCGAACCCCAGGAGGCTCATGTGGCGCAGGATCGTGAACTTCATCATCCGCAGGAACTGCTCGTCCTGCTGTCCCTTGAAGCGCTCCAGCCGCGCCTCCACCGCCGCGACGCGCTTCGCCAGGTCGCCGCCCTGCCGCGCGGCGGCGCGACGCCTCTCCGGCGCGCGGTGCTTCGCCGCAACCGTCACGTTGAGTACTCGCTGTTGAAGCGAACGTACTCCTCCGTCAGGTCGCACCCCCAGGCCGTCGCCCCGTGTGCGCCAAGGCCCAGCTTCGCCAGGATCGTCACGTTCGACTCTTTCATGGAGATGACCGCCGCCTCTTTGAAGAAGGGCACCGGAACGCCCTTGTCAAAGACGCAGATCTCGTTGATATACAGGGAGAGCTTCGACTCCGTGATCGCCGCGCCCGAGCGCCCAAGGGCCATCATGATGCGCCCCCAGTTCGGGTCGCCGCCGTGCACCGCCGCCTTCACCAGCGGCGATGCGGCGACCGTGCGGGCCGCCAGCCGCGCGTCCGCTGCGCTCGCCGCCCCCTCCACCGTCACCTCCATCAGCTTCGTCGCTCCTTCGCCGTCCCGCGCCACCATCTTCGCCAGCGGCACCGCCACTGCGATGAGCGCCTGCTGGAAGAGCTCCGCCGCCTTCGTCCCGGCCTTGATCTGCTTATTGCCCGCCGCGCCGTTCGCCAGGAGGAGCGCCGTATCGTTCGTGCTCGTATCGCCGTCCACGCTCACCATGTTCAGCGATTGGTCTATCGCGTGCTTCAGCGCCGTCTGCAGGAAGCCCGGCTCCACCGCCGCGTCCGTGGTGATGAAGCACAGCAGCGTCGCCATATCCGGGTGGATCATCCCCACGCCCTTGCAGGCCGCGCCGATGGTGATCTCCTTCCCCTCCAGCTGGAACTTCAGCGCCTGCTCCTTCGGGTGGCTGTCCGTGGTCATGATGGCCCGCGCGAAGGCCGGCCCCGCCGAGGCGTTCAGGGCGATCTTCTGCATCCCCGCGCGGATCAGCGCCATCGGCAGCTCCACGCCGATCATGCCGGTGCTGGCTATCAGCACATCCTCCTCGGCCACGCCCAGCTTCTTCGCCGCCAGCGCCGTCGTATCCTTCGCGTCAATCAGTCCCTGGGGGCCGACGCATGCGTTCGCGCAGCCGCTGTTCACCACCACCGCCCTGGCCGTGTGCCGCGCGATGCGCTGCCTGCTCAGCGTCACCGAGGGCGAGCACGTCTTGCTCTGGGTGAAAACGCCCGCCGCCGCCGCCGGACGCTCCGAGTAGAGGACCGTCAGGTCCAGCTTATCCGGCCCCGCCTTCTTCAGCCCGGCGTACGTCGCGCCGACGGTGAACCCCTTCGGCGAGGCGACGCCCCCCTTTTCGATCCTCACGAACGGTGACTTCTCCATATGCCTGTGCTCACAAAGATATCCCTAGGAGAGGGAGCAGTGGGTCAGCCCATAGATTATAGCGGCCTGAGGCCTAGGAGAAGAGACTGGACATAAGAGAGGGGTGTACCGCCCCTGATTTCTTGGACAGTGATGTGATTGTATTCATGCGGCAACCACAGGGCAAGCGAGCAACTGACGGCGTGCTTGCTCTGGCGTCGCGTAGCGATGGCGCTCGATGGGCCACTCCCGGTTGTACCGCTCCTTGAAGGCAAGGAGCGCGAGGCGCAGCTCCTCCACGGTCTCAA
>VGPF01000068.1 GCA_016875535.1 Chloroflexota bacterium | reverse complement strand
GGGTCGCCGCCGTGACGCCCAACTCCCGGGACAGCGCGTCCAACTCTTCCCCATGCAGCAGCCGCATCACCGCTCCGCTCTTGCGCCGAGAGGAGAATCTCCCTCGCTCAACGCGGCCTCGATCAAGTGCTCCCTCGCCCTTTCCATCCATCATGGACACCTCCTTAGAGTTTGTGGCATCATGCCCCAATTCCGTGTCCAAGAAAATCCTAGGGCGGGGGAAGATACTTTGACTTCCTGCCGTACGTAGACTTCTAATAGATAGGCCATGCCCAAACGTACAAGACCCTGGCTCGCGTCCATCGTCAGCCTCACGGTCGCGCTTGTCGTCGCCGCCTGCGGAGGCGGTGGCGAAGGCGGAGGCGGCTTTGGGCTGAAGGAGACGCCCAAATCGGGGTCCGTCAGCATCGGGGCTCGGCTCAACAGCCTGGCGCCGAACTTCAACCTGCAAAGGCCCAACGGCGCAGAGGTGGAGCTTGCCGGCCTGCGGGGAAAGCCCGTCCTCCTGAACTTCTGGGCCACCTGGTGCGGGCCGTGCAAGGCGGAGATGCCGGAGCTGCAGCGGCTCCACGAGCGGGCGGGAGACCGCATCCACGTGCTGGGCGTGAACTTGGATGAGACGGCCAAGGAGATCGAGCCCTTTTACAACGACCTGAAGCTGACCTTCCCCACGGTGATAGACAAGGGGAAGAAGGTGGCGAACGGCTATCGCCTGTTGGGCGTGCCGGCCTCCATCGTGATTGACAAGGACGGCGTGGTGCAGGATATCCGCTTCGGGCCCTACGCGGACGATGCCGACCTGGCGAAGAGCGTGGCGAAGGTGGGCGTTACGTAGGGGATAAGCGGTCGAAGTCCGGCTTCAAGCGGGGCGCATATCCAGGATGTTGAGCCGCAGGGTCTGGCGGCCATCGAAGCGGTCAACGGAAAGGGTGAAGACGGCGTCTACCCGCTTGGGCATGGGCTGAACGGCGGCGGGGGCGTTGAAGGCAACGGCGCTCCAGATTACGTTCCCCGACCGCAGCTTCAATCGCGCGTGCTGACCCTCCGCACCCATCTGCCGAGCCTCGATCACGTCAAGGCCCTTGGAGAGGAAGACCGGCTGGGGATTGCCTTCGCCGTGGGGGGCCAGGGCCGCCATGGCGCGGATCGTCTCGCCGTTGAGGCGTTCCAGGGAGATGTGGGCGTCTATGGCGATATGGGGCGCAAGCTGAGCGATGTTCAGCCTGGCTGCGCTTGCAAGCAGGCGCTCGCGAAGGATAGGGAGGCGCGCGGTCGGCAGGGTAAAGCCTGCCGCCTGGGCGTGGCCGCCATAGCGAGTGAAGAGGCCACCGTGCTCACGAAGGGCGGCGGTGATATCGAACTCGGAGATGCTGCGGCAGCTAGCGCGAGTCTCATGCTCCGAGTCCTGGTAGACGATGGCGGGGCGATAGAAGAGGTCGCAGAGCTTGCTCGCGACGAGGCCGATGACGCCCGGCTCGAAGGACGGGTCGCCGACGATGATGACGGGCTGGGTCGAGCCATCGCCGACCATCTCGCGCGCCCGCTCGAGGATTTCCCTGGTCTGCCGCTGTCGCGCGGCGTTGGCGGCGTCCATCCGCTCAGCATAGGGGCGGGCCTCCTCCTCACTGCGCGAGGTGAGCAAAAGGTAGGCG
The DNA here is from genome assembly GCA_016875535.1 of Chloroflexota bacterium. Lineage (NCBI taxonomy): Bacteria > Bacillati > Chloroflexota > Chloroflexota bacterium. The sequence continues at coordinate 6,208 of VGPF01000068.1, read as the reverse complement.
GCATCGGCGTGGTCTATGCGTCCTGGGGCGTTGATGCGGGGGCCGAGGGCGAAACCGATGGCCTCCGTATCCACATGCCCGGGCTGAAGGCCCGCGACGCGCATCAACTCGCGAAGGCCCGGGTGCTGCGTGCGATTCAGGCTCGCCAGGCCGTCACGCACCAGGGCGCGGTTGTGCCCGGTGAGGGGAGCCACATCGGCCACTGTGCCAAGGGCCACCAACTCCAGCAAGGCCGTATCCGGCTCTCTTTCAAAGGCCCGATAGAGGGCCTGCGCGAGGGTGTAGGCGACACCGACGGAGGCGAGGGACGCGAGGGAGGGGTCTGCGCCGGGGAGCTTGGGGTCTATGACGGCGACCGCGGCGGGAAGCGCCGCCGGCGGCGAGTGGTGATCCGTGATGACGACGTCCATCCCCCAATCGGCGGCGGTGGCGACCTCCTGCGGGTTGCTGATGCCGCAATCGGCGGTGACGATGAGCCTGATACCTTGATCGCGAAGGAATTGCAGGCCCTTGAGGTTCAGCCCATGGCCCTCCGTGATGCGGTCCGGGATATAGGGGACGACCTTGCCGCCCAAGCCCCGGATAGCCTGGGTGAGCAGGGCCGCTGAGGTGACGCCATCGGCATCGAAATCGCCGTAGACGGCGATGCGCTCGCCGCGCCGGATGGCCTGCGCCATCCTTCGCACGGCGGCCTCAGCGCCCGGCAGGCCGCCGGTGGAGACGGCTTGCGCTCGCGGCGCAAAGAAGGCTTCGGCGGCTTGGGGCGTGCGCACGCCCCGGTTGTAGAGGAGCTGGGCGACGAGCTTGGGGTAGGCGGAAAAGGCTTCAAAGTGCGCGGGAGGCGCAAGCGGAGCTACTTGCCAGCGCTTGGGAGGGGCAGCGACTTGAGGCACCGGGATCCACCCTCTCCTTTGGGGCTATGCGATCAGTAGCGCATGCTTCCACACGCCATCGCCTCCCGATAGGAATCGCAACGCTGAGGGCGAGGGGCTACTGGATCACGCGCTTGAAGGCGAGGCAGGAGTTGTGCCCGCCAAAGCCGAAGGAGTTGGATAATACCGTACGGACGATGCCTTTGCGAGCCATGTTTGGCACATAGTCCAGGTCGCACTCGGGGTCCGGGTGCTCCAGGTTGATGGTGGGCGGGATGGCGCTCTCCGTGATGGCCAAGACGGAGAAGGCGGCCTCGATGGCGCCCGCCGCGCCGATCATGTGGCCCGTCATGGACTTGGTGGAGCTGATGGGGATCTTGTAGGCGTCCTCACCGAGGACTGCCTTCAGCGCCATCGTCTCGTACTTATCGTTCAAAGGCGTTGAGGTGCCGTGGGCGTTGATGTAGTCCACGTCCTTTGGGGTCAAGTTGGCCTTGCGCATGGCGATCTTCATGGCGCGGGCCGCGCCCTCGCCGCCGGGGGCGGGCTGGGTGATGTGGTTGGCATCGGCCGTGGCGCCGTAGCCCGCCAGCTCGCAGAGGATGCGCGCGCCGCGAGCCTGGGCAAACTCAAGCTCTTCCAGAATCACCACAGCCGCGCCTTCGCCCATCACAAAACCGTCGCGCTGGGCATCGAAGGGCCGGGAGGCGGCCTTGGGGTTATCGTTGCGCTTGGAGAGGGCGCCTGCGGAGGAGAAGCCAGCGACGCTGATGGGGATGATGGCGGCCTCCGCGCCACCGGCGACCATGGCCTTGGCATCGCCCCTGCGGATGATCTCGAAGGACTCGCCGATGGCATCGGCGCCGCTGGAGCAGGCGGAGACGGTGCAGAAGTTGGGGCCCTTGGTACCCAGACGGATGGAGACGTGGCCGGAACCCATATCGGCGATGATCATGGGGATCAGGAAGGGCGTGACGCGGGATGGCCCCTTTTCAAAGAGGACCTTGTGCTGCTCCGAGATGGTGCCGATGCCGCCGATACCGCTGCCGATGATGCAGCCGATGTCCGTGGCGTTCTCCGGCGTAATCTTGAGGTCGGCGTGCTTGACGGCTTCGAAGGCGGCCACGGTGGCGAACTGGACGAAGCGGTCGGCGCGCTTGGCCTCTTTCTTGTCCATGGCGACAAGGGGGTCGAAGGCCTTCACCTCGGCGGCGATCTTCGTCTCAAAGGCCTCAGCATCAAAGGCGGAGATGCGGTCTATGCCGGACTGCCCCGCGAGGAGGGCCTTCCACGTAGAGTCACGGTCGAGGCCAATGGGGCTGACGACGCCGATGCCGGTAATGACGACTTTACGTTCCACGATGCCTTCCTTTGGCTGCCGGAGGGTGAGGGGAGAGGAACTTAGGGGTGGGGGCTGAACGCCCCGCGGGGAAGCCGGCAGCGATTTCAGGAGTCGGTTTTCCGCGCACGATACCTAAGAATTATACCATCCCAGAGGGGGCAAGCGCGGAGAGACAGCGCAAGAATAGCCTACGAGCGAAGGTATTTTCTAAAGGCCCTCGCGGGCGACTCATAGCCGAGGGCCTCGTAGAACTTGTGCGCCTCTTCGGCGCGGCTCCACCGGCTCATCAGCTGGATCTTGTAGCAGCCGGCCTTCTGCGCCAGCCGTTCGGCATAGGCCATGAGCATCCTGCCGTAGCCCCTGCGCTTGGCTTTTGCCTCCACAACGAGGTTTTCCAGCTCGCACCAGGGCCTGCCATAGTGGGAGAGATTGGGAACGATGATGATGACCACCGTCCCAACGACTTCGCCCTTATCCTCCAAGACGACGAGACGCTGGGCCTTGTCACGCTCGATGCGATGGAAGAGACGAGCGTACGTGTTCGAGTCTTTTGGCGATGCAGCATGACCATCCAGGTTGAGCTGTTGATAGAGCACCAGGATCCGCGGGAGGTCTTTCACAGTCGCTTGGCGAATGCGGGGCATGGTGGAGATTGTACCTCAAGCGTGATATTATGTCGCCTCTTTTTCATGAAACCGGGTGCCGAGGAGGATGCGATGGACAGTCCCAAAGTAGTCGGCCTTTTCCTCTTTGAGCAGTTCGAACTCCTTGACGCCTTCGGCCCCATGCAGATGCTTGCAGCAGCTTCTAAGAGCTTCCAGGTGAGACTCTTAGGGCCAAGCCTTGCTCCAGTCACGAGCGCCGTCGGCATGACGGCGGGCCCACGGGTTCTGCCCGATGCCGTATGGGAGACCAGCGAGCAACTGCACGTCATCCTGGTGCCAGGCGGCAGGGGAACGCGCACAGAGGTGAGTAACCAACGCCTCCTCCATGGGTTAAAGGCTCACACCACTAAGGCGGAACTCATGACTTCGGTCTGCACGGGCGCGGCGCTGCTAGCCAAGGCAGGTCTGCTGGATGGGAAGCGCGCCACATCAAACAAGCTGGCCTTCAAATGGGTCACGGAGCAGGGTCCGAAAACGACGTGGGTTCCCCAAGCGCGTTGGGTCCACGATGGAAACGTAATCACGAGCGGTGGTGTCGCCGCAGGCATTGATATGGCGCTGGGCATCATTGCGCAATACCGTGGGCAAGAGGCGGCTCACAAGCTGGCAACAGCGATGGAATACGAATGGCACAACGACCCAGCTTGGGACCCCTTCGCCAAGTCGGCGGGGCTAGTGTAGCGGGTTCTACCCTGCCGCCGGAGCCCGTGTGACTCCCGCCGCCGCATCGCAGGCGCGAACCTCATCGGGCGAAAGACTGATATCGCCCTTACCAAGGCTATCATCGAGCTGCTTGGCCGAGGTAGCGCCAAGGATGACGGAGCTAACCACAGGCTGAGCCAGAAGCCAGCCGATGGCTAGCTGGATGAGTAGATTTCCCGGTCCTGGCGCTCAGGTCGCGAAGGCGGTCAACCGTGGCGAAGTTCTCCTCCGTCATGAAGAGCTTGCTGTAGAGCGGCCGAATGCCAAGGCGTGTGCCCGGAGGAGGCGGCTCGCCGCGCGTGTACTTGCCCGTGAGGAAGCCTCCGGCAAGCGGGTTGAAGACGATCATCCCCACCTTTTCGGCAAGGCAAAGCGACGCGACCTCCGGCTCCACATCGCGGCTCACAAGGTTATAGCGCGATTGGATGCACTCGACCCGGTTGAGATTCCGATAGCGCACTCATACTTCCGGGTTCACGACGCTGGCAGGTAAAGCGATAGGACGGAAGGGTATCTCAAGCTACAAGGTAGACCGAGCTCCAGCCCAGTCCTACCCGCCGCCTATGGCGGGGATGAAGTGCACCTCGTCGCTCTCTTGCACCGGGGTGAGGACGCCGAGGACGGTCAGCTCGTTGCCGATGGCGATGGCAACGCCAGGCTGGAGGCTGCCCTCTTCGTCCACGATGCGCTCTTTGAAGCCTGGGAAGCGGCTTTCAAGCTGCTCCAAGACTTGGCGTATCGTGGTCCCTTCAACGCGCAACTTGTCCACGCCGCCGGTGATATGCCGCATAGCGGACGGGACAAAGACAAGGGGCACGGAGGGCCTATTTCTTGGCGGCCTTCTGAGCCGCCATCGCGGAGACTATTACGCCGGGGTTCATGGGCAGCTGGTACATGCGCGTGCCCGTGGCCCGGTAGACGGCGTTGCGCACGGCGGCCATGGGGGCGCAGATGCCCACCTCGCCGACGCCGCGCAGGCCGAAGGGATGGCCGGGGTTCGGCACTTCCACAATGACCGGGTCAATCATCGGCAGGTCAAGGGTCGTGGGCATCCGGTAATCGAGCCAAGAGGAGTTCGCCATCACGCCATCCTTAGTGTGGTAGTACTCCTCGTTCAGCGCCCAGCCTATGCCCTGGACCCCACCACCCTGGATCTGGCCCTCCACATAGCTGGGGTGGGCGGCCTTGCCCGCATCCTGGAAGGCGGTCACCCGGAGAACGTCCACCTTCCCGGTTTCCGGGTCCACCTTCACGTCCACGATCATCGCGCCGAAAGCCGCGCCGGGCATCTTGGGGTTGGAGGTGGCGGAGGCGGTGATGTAGCCGCCGGTCATCATCATCTTGGCGACGATCTGCTTGATGCTGAGGGTGTCCTTGCCGCTCTTCTTGTTGATGCACAGGCCGTCCTTGAACTCCACGTCTTCCGGCTTGACCTCCCACATCAGCGCCGCGCGGGCGATGAGCTGCCGCTTCACCTCTTCCGCCGCGTTGATGGCGGCGATGCCGGTGGAGAAGGCGGTGCGGCTGCCGCCGGTGACGCCCGTCCAGCCGATGGAATCGGTATCGGCGACGGTGGGGATGACGTCTTCAGCGCGAATGCCCAGGATCTCGGCAGCCTGCATCGCCACTGCGGCGCGGGTGCCGCCGATGTCCACCGAACCGGTGACGAGGGAGATGGTGCCGTCCGGGTTCACGTTGATGACAGCGGAGGACTGCATGCCGATGTTGAACCAATAGCCCATGGCCACGCCGCGCCCGATGTTCTTGCCTGGCGGAAGGGGTGACTTGTAATGCGGATGGTTCTTCACCTGGGTCATGACTTCGGTGTTGCCGATCTTGCCGAGCGGCGCGCCGGTGATCTGGCGCGTCCCCTCCTTGGAGGCGTTCTTGAGGCGGAAGTCCATAGGGTCCATGCCGAGCTTTTCGGCAATCTCATCCAGTACCGATTCGATGGCGTAAGCACCGATGGGCGAGCCAGGGGCTCGGTAGGCGGCCACCTTCGGCTTATTGACGACGATGTCCAGCGCGGAGATATCGAAATTTTCGATGACATACGGCGCGGAGGAGCACATGGCGCCCATGGCGACGGGGGAGCCGGGGTAGGCGCCCGCCTCAAAGGCGAACCAGGCCTGCCAGCCGGTGATCTTGCCGTCCTTGGTGGCGCCGATCTTGATCTTGTTGTGGGAGCCGGAGGTTGGGCCGCTGGCCTCAAAGACCTCCTTGCGCGTCATGACCATCTTGACGGGATGGCCGGTTTTCTTGGAGAGCATCGCCGCGGCGGGCTCAAGGTAGACGTTGATCTTGCCGCCGAAGCCGCCGCCAATCTCCATGGGGACGACCTTCACCATGCCCTCGGGCACCTGGAGAATGGCGGCCGTCTGCTGGCGCACGCCGAAGGTGTGCTGGGTGCTGGTCCATACGGTGATGCGCCCATCCGGGTTCCAGATGACCGTGGTGACGTGCGGCTCGATATAGCCCTGGTGGACAGGCTTGGTGTAGAACTCGCGCTCCACGATGACGGCGGAGTCCCTCCAGGCCTGCTCCAGGTTGCCGCCCACCCAGCGCATCTCGGACGAAACGTTGCTCTTGCCCACCTGCTTGGCCGGGTCCGGCTTGCCGCCCAGGAT
>VGPF01000067.1 GCA_016875535.1 Chloroflexota bacterium | reverse complement strand
GCTCGGGATAGGCCTCTGCGACGGCGAAGAGGCTCTTCAGCGCGCCAGTGAGCATGTTGTCCGCCTGAGCGGCCTGCTGAGGCGTGCCTGCAGACATGAGGGCAGCGCGGGCCTTGGTGACATTCTCAAAGACTGCCTTTTCATGGGCGGCGTACCCCTTCACGGTCTCCACCAGATTCGGCACGAGGCTTGCGCGCCGCTTCAACTGCACGTCTATGCCGCTCCACGCCTCCTTGACTCGCTGGCGGATGGTAACGAGGCTGTTATAGGTACCCCAGATGAAGAAGATGCCGATAGCGACGATCGCGAGAATCACGATCAGCACAATGATGCCTGCGCCCATGGTCATCCTTTCTCTCCACGACTGCGCCTAGCAGCGCGGAGCCCACACGCACATCGTACACCCGAAGGAAAGGGTCAGAGGGATTCGATGGCCATGGCGACCGCGCCGCCTCCGCCATGGCAGATGACGGCCATGCCGCGTTTGGCCTTCCGGCGCTTCATCCCGTGGAGAAGGGTCACGAGGACCCGGGCGCCGCTTGCGCCGATGGGGTGGCCGATGGCGATGGCGCCGCCGGTGACGTTGACCTTATCCCAGTCCCAGCGGAGCTCCTTCTCGTTGGCGAGGACCTGAGCGGCAAAGGCCTCGTTGATCTCGATCAGATCGTAACCGTCCAGGTTCGTGCGCGTCTTTTCCAGCAGCTTTCTTGTTGCTAGCACAGGAGCATCGAAGAGCCAGGCGGGAGCGTTGGCGGCGTGGGCATAGCCGATGATGCGCGCCATGGCGTGGACGCCGAGGGCCTTGGCGCGGGCGCTCTCTAGGACGACGACGCTTGCCGCGCCATCGGAGATCTGAGAGGCGTTACCGGCGGTGACGGTCTGCCCCGGCGGGAAGGCGGGACGCAGGGCGGCGAGAGAGGAGGCGGAGGTATCGGCGCGAGGGCCTTCGTCCCGATCGAGGAGGACAGTTTCTTTTCTGCGTTTCACTTCGACGGGGACGATTTCCCCCGAGAAGACGCCTTCGCGGGTGGCGGCGACGGCGCGCTGCTGGCTCCTGAGGGCGAAGGCGTCCTGGGCCTCGCGGGGGATGCCGTGCTTGGCGGCGATAGCCTCGGCGGAGTTGCCCATGTGGCGATTTTCGAAGGGACACCAGAGGCCATCGCGAAGCATGTGGTCTACGGCAGGAACATCGCCCAGACGGAAGCCGGTGCGGCTGTTCACGATCATGTGGGGAGCGAGGCTCATGTTCTCCATGCCGCCTGCCACGACGACCTCAGCATCGCCCGCCCTGATGGCTTGGGCGGCAAGAGCGACGGACATGAGGCCTGAGGCGCAGACCTTGTTGATGGTAAGGGCAGAGACGGAGTCCGGAATACCGGCGCGGATGGCAGCCTGGCGCGCGGGGGCCTGACCTTCGTTCGCAGTAAGTACGTTGCCCATGATGGCGTAGTCCACCTGGGCCGGATCAACCTTGGCGCGCTTGAGGCTCTCTTTAATAGCGATCGCGCCAAGCTGAGTCGCGGGCAACTCAGAAAGGCCGCCGCCGAACTTGCCGACGGGGGTGCGAACTGCGCCGGCCAAAAGGACTTCCTTCATGCAAGGCTCCTGGGAATCGGATGCGAGAGGAACGGCGAGAGATTCGAGTATATGGCCGCCCTGAGTCAGGGTCAAACCAGGTTCCCTTGCCCGGGCAGACGCCCCCTGATAGGATGTTCACGTCCCCACCACATCTGTGAGGTAGCGCGTTGACCACAAAGAGCCAGCCCGGCCCCGTCACCATGGAGAAGCTCGTCTCGCTCGCCAAGCGGCGCGGCTTCATCTTTCCCGGCTCCGACATCTACGGGGGCCTGGCGAACTCCTGGGACTACGGCCCCCTTGGGACGGAGCTGAAGCGCAACATCGCGGAGGCATGGTGGAAGCGGTTCGTCACTTCACGCGGCGACATGGTGGGGATAGACGCGGCGACGATCATGAACCCGAAGGTGTGGGAGGCTTCCGGCCACCTGGCGGAGTTCACAGACCCGTTGGTGGAGTGCCGGAAGTGCCACACGCGCTACCGCGCCGACCAGATAGACCCGAAGGGGGCATGCCAGCACTGCGGGACGAAGGGCGAGTTCACGGAGCCGAAGAACTTCAACCTGATGTTCAAGACGTTCATCGGGCCCACGGAAGACGATTCGGCGGTGGCCTACCTGCGCGGGGAGCTGGCCCAGGCGATGTTCGTGAACTTCCGCATGGTGCAGGAGACCTCGCGGAAGCGCCTTCCCTTCGGCATCGCGCAGCAGGGGAAGTGCTTCCGGAACGAGATCACGCCGGGGAACTACATCTTCCGCACGCGCGAGTTCAACCTGATGGAGTTCGAGTACTTCGTCCACCCGAACGAATGGGAGAAGCATTTCGAATATTGGCTCGCGGAGATGCAGTCGTGGCTCGATTTCCTAGGGGTGCGCAGGGAGAAGCTCTACTTCCACGAGATACCGGACGGGGAGCGCGCGCATTACTCCAAGCGCACGGTAGATATCGAGTATGAGTACCCGTTCGGGCGGAAGGAGCTGTACGGCATCGCCTACCGCACGGACTTTGACCTGAAGCGCCACATGGAGAAATCGGCGAAGGACCTCGCCTACACCGACCCGGCGACGAACGAGAAATATATCCCGCATGTGGTAGAGCCGACGTTCGGGATTGACCGCTCGCTGCTCATCGTCCTCCTGGAGGCCTATCGAGAGGAGGCCGCGCCGACCGCGGAGAAGGGGGAGAGCGACCTGCGAGTGGTCCTCAGGATCCCCAGGGCGCTGGCGCCGTACAAGGTCGCGGTGCTTCCGCTTTCCAAGAAGCAGGAGCTTTCCTCCGTTGCCGAGGCGCTCACCGCGAAGCTGCGCCAGCACTGGGCGACGGACTACGACGAGACGCAGTCCATCGGCAAGCGGTACCGCCGCCAGGACGAGATCGGGACACCGTACTGCGTCACCGTTGACTTTGATTCGCTGAACGACCAGAAGGTGACGATCCGAGACCGCGACTCCATGACGCAGGAGCGCGTGCCGATGCAGGAGCTCGAGGCGGCGCTGCGCGCCAGGCTAGCGTCGTAAGCGCTAGAGGCCGTAGATGCGCTTGGCGTTGCCGTAGACGATGGCGTGCTTCTCTTCGTCCGTGCAGCCGGCCAAGATCTCCCCGAGGATCTGCCTGCTGCGCGGAAACGTGGATTCGATGTGCGGGTAGTCGGAGCCCCAGAGCAGGCACTGGACGCCGATGAGGTCGCGCAGGCGGATGCCGATGGCGTCCTGCTGAAAGCTGGCGAAGCAGTTGCGGTGGAAGTAGTCGCTGGGGAGCATCTTCTCATTGAATCGGTAGTCGCCTTTATTTGGTGAGCGCTGGGTGTAGGCGAAGTCCATGCGCTCCAAGAAATGAGGAATCCAGGCCATCTCCTGCTCGACCGAGCCGACCATCAACTTTGGGAAGCGCTCGAAGACGCCTGCGTAGGTCATATCGGCCAGGGACATACGCACCCAATAGTCGAAGTTCGTGCGGAAGGCCGGGGTGAGGATTTTCAGTGTTTGGAGCTCATTGCCCGCCCCTGGCCGATTGCCGCCTAGGTGCATATGCAGGGGCATCTGCAGGTCCTGAGCGGCACCCCACAAGGCATCGTATTCAGGACGGAAGAAGCGGTGCGCATCATCGGGCCAGGTGGCGATGAGGGCGCCGACGTGGCCTAATTTCTTGCAGCGCTCCATCTCCTTAACGGCTGAGGGCACGTCATCAGAGTTCAGGAGGCAGATGCCCCGGAGCTTTTTGGGGGAGACGGCGCAGAAATCGGCTAGCCAATCGTTGTAGGGCCTGAGGAGGGCGGTGAGCTCGTCGCTGGAGGCGAAGTGGTAGAGAGCAATGGCAACGGTGGTGTACATGATGCCCGCCTCCATCTGTTCGATCTCCATGTCCTTGATGCGCTGCTGCGGGTCATAGCCGCCGGGGAGGAGACGCTCCTCTCTGTCAACAAGCTTCACATGGTCCCGATTCTCGAAACGCCGCCCCGGTTGCGTGCCTGGGCCAAAGCTGAGCATCTTGTGGCCCTTCCAGACCCACCAATCGCCATCGGGCTCCTGGACCACATGGGGCATATCGGCCCACTGGGCTCGGGGGGCGCGGCTGGTCCAGAGATCGCGCGGTTCGAAGATGTGGTCATCAGACGAGATGAGCTTGCCGGTGTACATAGGCGCCTCCGGGCAGAGGATAGCACCCTTTGCAAGTGTATCGGCAAGGGTTAGGGGGCGCGGCGCTTGAAGAGAATCTTCTTCTCTTTGCCGAGGGCGAGGGTGACGACATCGCCCTCCTTGAAATCGCCGCGGAGGACGTGGAGAGCAAGGGGCTCCATGATCTGGGACTGGATGAGGCGCTTGAGTGGGCGAGCGCCTTGGAGCTGATCGAAGCCTTCGTGGGCGAGGTAGTCCTTCACCGGCTCGGCGACCTCCAAGCGGATGCTGCCGCCTGCCATGCGCTTATTCACAAGGCCGATCTGGATGCCGACGATGCTCTTGATGTTCTCCCGAGTCAGCATATCGAACCGGACGATGCCGTCTATACGATTCAGGAACTCGGGCTTGAAGTGCTTGCGCAGCTCTTCGGCCAGAAGCTCGTCAAGCTTCGCTCTCTTCTTGCCCAAGGTCTCACGATAGAGATGACCGCCGACGTTGCTGGTCATGATGACGATGACGTTCTTGAAGTCCACGGTGCGGCCGTGGCCATCGGTCAGGCGGCCATCGTCCATGATTTGCAGGAGGAGGTTGAAGACGTCCGGGTGGGACTTTTCGATCTCATCAAACAGGACGACGGAGTAGGGACGCCTGCGCACGGCTTCGGTGAGCTGACCGCTGTCCTCATAGCCGATGTAGCCGGGAGGGGCGCCGATAAGCCGGGAGACGGTGTGCTTCTCCATATACTCGGACATATCTATGCGCACCATGGCCGATTCGTCATCGAAGAGAAATTCGGCCAAGGCGCGGGAGAGCTCCGTCTTGCCGACGCCTGTTGGGCCGAGGAAGAGGAAGTTGCCGACGGGTCTATTGGGGTCTTTCATGCCCGCGCGCGCAAGGCGGACAGCATTCGAGACGGCGCGGACAGCGGCATCCTGGCCGACGACGCGCTTGTGGAGAGACTCCTCCATGTGGAGGAGCTTGGCGCGCTCGTTCTCCATGAGCTTGTTGAGCGGGATGCCGGTCCAGCTGGAGACGACGTGGGCGATGTCCTCTTCTTCCAGGTCTACTTTGTAGAGTCGGCGATCCCTCTGTTGGACTGCGAGCTTCGCCTCGCTCTTCGCCAGGGCACGCTCGAGTGACTGCATCGTCTCCTGGCCACGGCGCAACTGCTCCCTGGTCCAATTTGCGGCGGCACCGTGGCGGATGAGCATCTGCTCCCAATCGAGAACTTCGCGCTCGCTCCGCACTTGATCGCCAAGGGCTTTCTGCGCCTCCCAAGCTTCGGCGGCCTCGTGCGCCGCAGTCTGCGCCTTCTCCCGTTCCTCGCCGATGCGCGAGATGGCCTTCTCTTGAGGCTTGCGCGAGGAGGCGAGGCCGCGCAGCTCCTGGTCAAGCTGCGTCGCGCGCCTGCCGTGGGCTTCGAGGTCGGCAGGCATAGTATCGCGCTCGATACGCACTTTGGAAGCCGCTTCATCCACTAGGTCAATAGCCTTATCGGGCAGGGCGCGGCCTGTAATGAAGCGGTGGGAGAGGTTCGCCGCGGCGGTAAGGGCGGCATCGGTGATGTGGATATCGTGGTGCGCCTCGTATCGAGGCTGAAGGCCGCGCAGGATGCTGACGGTCTCCTGGACAGAGGTCTCCTCGATGAAGATGGGTTGGAAGCGGCGCTCCAAGACGCCGTCCTTCTCGATGGTGTTCCGGTAATCGTCATAGGAGGTGACGCCGATGCAGCGAAGTTCGCCTGTGGCGATGGCTGATTTGAGAGCGGCCATCAGATCGGTGCCGCCGCGAGCGATGGTCTGGATCTCATCAATAAAGAGAATCACGTCGCCACCGGCTTCGCGAACATCTTCCAAGAGGGCCTTGGCCCGGTCTTCAAAGACGCCGCGGTGGTCGGCACCGCCGGATAGTGCGCCCATATCCAGAGCGAAGAGGACTTTGCTCCTCAGATGCTCAGGAACTTCGCCGTTGGCGATGAGATAGGCAAGGCCCTCAACCATCGCGGTTCTGCCGACGCCGGGGCGGCCGACAAGCACCGGATTGTTCTTCACACGCCTGCCCAAGACTTGCATGATGCGCCGTATCTCCAGGTGGCGACCGACCACCGGGTCGAGGGCGCCTTCGCGGGCGAGGTCTGTGAGGCAGCGGCTGAACTTCCGCAGGGTGCGGGTCTTTGTGACGAGGCCCTCCCTGGCCGTTCCCCTGTTGCGCAGGGTGACGAGAGCACGCTGAAGGTCCTGAGGCTTTGCGCCGAGGTCTAGGAGCCGCACGCGGAAGGGCGAGGGGGCATTCTCATCCAAGAGACCCTCAATGAGATCTACGGGCCTGATGTGATGGCGATGCTGGGCAAGACCGCGCTCCCAGACGCGCGTCATAGCCTCTTCCAGCGCAGGGGAAGGTTGGAGGAAGAAGCCACCAGCTTCTTTGGATGCTTTCGGGGAGACGGTCAACGCCTCGATGATTCCTTGGACGTTAGCGCCGGCATCGCGCAGGGCTTTCTCCAGGCCGGTGGCCTGGTCTTCGCCGAGGGCGACGAAGAGATGCTCCGGCTCGACGCGCGAGGCGCCAGCCCGGTAGGCGGTCTGGTGAGCGCGAGCGAGGGCTTGCTGGGATTCGGAGCTGAGTCGTGAGGCTTTCATGGGGAGACGCCGAATCTGAAGTATACCCGAAGCCCTGGAGAGTCGCCACGCCGCCAGGGCCGAGCCGTGGGGAAATCACGGGCGAGCAGCGTACCTTTGTGTTGACGCTCCCAAGAGGGGTTTGTTACACTTCGGAAGTCGTCTTCTCCCGGTATGTCTTGCGCGGGCGGTTAGCTCAGTTGGTTAGAGCGTTGCGTTGACATCGCAAAGGTCACTGGTTCGACTCCAGTACCGCCCACCACTCTGTTCCAAAGTAAGAACTCCCGTCTCTCCCAGTGACACCGTTTCCCGCGGCAGCGGTAGCGTGTAGTGCACCGTCACCTCTCGTCCACGCTTCTCGATGCGTTGGATGAACGATTTCAGGAGCGTCCGCCAGTTCCCCACATCGCCTTTGGCTAAGAGCTCTCGGAAGTCGCCCAAATAGACAAGCAACTCCTCTCGACTCACCGCCAGGCGCCGATCTGCATCCATCACTTCCATCACCTCTGCTTTGGATCGTCCGAGGAGCGCCTGCTGAGCCCGTAGGTCCTGGATGCGCGGCGCGACGTCGTCGAGGGTAAGCTTGCCGGTCTCCAGCGCGTCATAAAGCCGCGCCAACCGTTCTTTGATCTCGTTCTCCTGCGCATTGAGCATCTCGACGCGTTGCGCGGTCTGCGCTCGTCCCCTCCCCGAAACCTGGTCCAAATGGAATGAGTCTTTTTGTGGGATGAATCGGCCCGAAAAACGAGGAGGATCATCGCATGAAACGGTCCAGAGACAGCCCCGAGCAGGTGGCCTTCGCGCTGCGCCAGGCCGAGGGCGGGACGCCGGTCCCTGAGGTCTGCCGCGAGCTCGCGATCAGCGAGCAGACCATCTACCGCTGGAAGAAGGTCTACGCCGGCATGGGCGTGGAAGAGGTGCGGACGCCTCCGCGAATCGCATGCGCTCCCCCGCCCTAGGATTTTCTTGGACACGGAATTGGGGCATGATGCCACAAACTCAAGGAGGTGTCCATGATGGATGGAAAGGGCGAGGGAGCGCTTGATCGAGGCCGCGTTGAGCGAGGGAGATTCTCCTCTCGGCGCAAGAGCGGAGCGGTGATGCGGCTGCTGCATGGGGAAGAGTTGGACGCGCTGTCCCGGGAGTTGGGCGTCACGGCGGCGACCC
>VGPF01000066.1 GCA_016875535.1 Chloroflexota bacterium | reverse complement strand
CCAAGGGCATATCTATAAGAAGACGATGTCCATGCCGTATTCCACGATCTCCAAGCGGTTCCTGCCGGACCGCTATGTGGAGGGCATCTGCCCCAACTGCGGCAAGGACGGGGCAAGAGGCGACCAGTGCGACAACTGCGGCAAGACGCTGGACCCGAAGGACCTCAAGAATATCCGCAGCCGGATCGCCGGGGATGTGCCGGAGTTCCGCGATACAGAGCACTTTTTCCTGAAGCTCAGCGCCTTTGAGCAGGCCTTGAGCGAATGGGTGGGGAAGCAATCGCACTGGAAGGCGAACGTCCGCAATTTCACGGCGAATTACCTGAAGGACGGCCTGCAAGACCGATCCATCACCCGCGACCTGGACTGGGGCGTTCCCGTGCCGGTGCCGGGATTTGAGGCCAAGCGCATCTACGTCTGGTTCGAAGCAGTCATCGGCTATCTTTCGGCCTCCAAGGAATGGGCGCAGAAATCAGGCAGGCCTGAGGCGTGGAGCGACTACTGGCACAGGGATGTGAAACCGTACTACTTCATCGGCAAGGACAACATCCCCTTCCACACGATCATCTGGCCCGCCATCCTCATGGGATTCGAGAAGGGGCTCGCGCTCCCGTACGACGTGCCCGCCAATGAGTTCCTGAACCTGGAGGGGATGAAGTTCTCCAAGAGCAAGAATTGGGCCGTCTGGCTCAAGGACTTCCTGGACAAGTTCGATCCGGACCCGCTGCGGTACGTCCTCTCCATCAATATGCCGGAGACAGCGGATACGGACTTCACCTGGAAGGAATTCCTGCGCCGAAACAACGACGAGCTGGTGGCGACCTACGGGAACCTAGTGAACCGGGTGCTGAGCTTCACGTACCGCAGCTTCGAGGGGCACCTGCCGAAGGAGGTGGAGGAGGCGAAGCTTGGGGAGAGCAGCAAGGCGCTCATCGCGCAGGCGGAGCGGACGTTCCAGGATGTAGGAGCAGCGCTGGCGCAGTGCAAGTTCAAGGACGGCATCCGCACAGCGATGGAACTGGCCCGAAATGCGAACCGCTACCTGGAGGAGCAGGCGCCCTGGAAGAGCATCAAGACGGACCACCAGGCGGCGGCGAACGCCCTGTGGACGGGGGCTCAGGTAATCTCCTGCTTGAAGACGGCGCTCTACCCGTATATGCCGTTCACCTCAGCGAAGGTGCATGAGTACCTGGGGTTTTCGGGAACTATCGAATCGGCGGGATGGACGCTCCAGCGGCCCGGGGCCGGGCAGAGGCTGAATCAGCCTGCCCCGCTCTTCGCTAAACTGGATGAAGAGGCAGTGGCAAAGGAGATGGCGGCGGCACGGGCTTAGGAGCCTAACCCACCCAACCCGCTCTGGGAGGGAAGGGGTTAGGCAAGAGCAAAGGAAACGGCTACGGTTACGCTCGATATACAGCAGATCTACAAGCCGGTGGAGGCGGACCTTCTCCGCGTGAAGGAGACGCTGAAGCAGGCAGGGGCCAGCGGCGGCGTGAGCGGCCATGAGCACATGGCCGAGATGCTGGAGCATGTGCTGGACGTAAGCGGGAAGCATGTGCGCCCGGCGATCACGCTGCTTGCCTCCAAGTTCCACCCGCACGATGAGAAGCTGCCGGTGCTGATGGGGACGGCCGTGGAGCTGCTGCACATCGCGACGCTGGTGCACGACGACACGATAGACAAGGCAGAGGTGCGCCGGGGACGGCCGACGGTGAGCAACCTCTGGGGCAAGGATGTGGCGCTGCTCGTCGGCGATTACATTTTCGCCAAATCAGCGACGTATGTGTGCGACACAGGCAACGGGCGCGTCATCAGGACGTTCGCGGAGACGATCATGGAGCTTTCAGCGGGCCAGCTGAAGGAGTACATGGCGGCCTGCGATTGGCAGCAGACGCGGGAGAGCTATTGGAAGCGCATCTTTGGCAAGACGGCCTCGCTCTTTTCCACGGCGGCGGAGACGGGCGCGCTCCTGGGCAATGCCCCCGAAAAAGAGGTCCAGGCGCTCAAGAGTTACGGCTACAACCTGGGGATGGCCTTTCAGGTGATTGACGATATCCTGGACTTTGAAGGGTCGCAGACTGTGGTGGGCAAGCCGGTTGGGAACGACCTGGCGCAGGGAACGCTGACGCTGCCGGCCATCGTCTTCATGGAGCGGCACCCGAAGGACGATTCGATCAAGGCGTTCTTTGAAGATAGCGAGAACGCAGAGAAGCGGCAGAAGGCGATAGAGAATATCCGGGAGCCGGGCAACATGGCGGCGGCGCATAGGATCGCGAACGACCTGAGGGACAAGGCAAAGGGCTCCCTCTCCATCTTGCCGGATACGGCGGTGCGAAGGTCGCTCTTGAACCTGGCCGACTACGTGTGCGATAGGAATCTGTAGGCGAGGCCTTTCCTAGGCTCTCATTGCTCTGAGACAAGCCGTAGCTAGAGGACTAGCACAGCTCATAGGAATGAGCACAAGCCATCGGAATGGCCCTCCCGGCGAAGATGGAGGGGATGGGAATCGGAGACCTCACCCCCGATGCGGCATCGGGGTCTTGAGGACTCGACCTGTGCGTGCCCTCTTGTAGCTCTAAGAAGAGCACACGCCATAGGAATGGCTCTCCCGGACGCTCCGATGAATCGGAGCTGGGAGAGGGTAAGGGCGCAGTAATCCGCTCGATGGGGAGGGATGGCCTCTCCGAGGAGATCGGAGCCCTTTTGGTAGGCCAGCCCCTACGGGAGACGGTGCGAGGGTTGCGAGGGCAACTCCCTGAAGATGGGCGTGCCGCGCCGCAGCCGGGAAGAGCTTGTCACGCCCCTACGCCGGATGAGGATTTGAGTTGCAGGGGCAACCCGGGGAACGTAGGCCCGTTCGCCCTAAGAATCGGTATTGCCGCTTCTTAGGGCGACGGAGAAGGATACCTCTCCCGTAAGGCGCTGCACGTGAGACTCCCCTCGCCAATTCGATTAGCGTTCCCAGACGATGGAGCCGCCGAGGATGGTCTTTTCCACCGTCACGTCGGCGAGGCGGGCTACAGGAGTGCGGGAGAGGTCTTCGCTCATGAGGACGAGGTCGGCGAGGAGGTCTTGGGCAATGACGCCCTTGAGCGATTCATCGGCGGAGGCGTAGGCGGCGCCGCGGGTGTAGGCGGTGAGCGCCGCCTCTAGGGAGACGGCCTCCCTGGCGCCGACGGTGCGTCCGGAATCGGCCGTGCGCGTGACGGCGGCGGCGATGCCTCGCAACGGCTCGGGAGAGACGATGGGGCAGTCAGAGCCGAAGGCGAGCCGGACGCCCGCATCCTGCAGGCTTTTTACGGCGTAGAGCCACGCCTGTTTATCCTGGGGAATCTGCGCCAGGTACCGCTCGCCGTGGGCGGCGATGAAGGCCGGCTGGGTGACGACGAGGATGGCGGCCTTGGCGAGGCGATGCGCCAGGGGCGGCGGGCAGATGCCGCAGTGCTCGACGCGGTGGCGGTGATCGTGAACGCGCATGCCCAGGGATGCGATATCAGCGGCCTCCTGGGCGGAGCGCCGGACGGCCTTCTCGACCGCCTCAAGGGCGGCCTGGACGCCGCGCTCTTCGGCGGCGTGGAAGGCCGCCTGGAAGCCTGCGCTGTGGGCAGCGTAGACCTGCTCCTCAAGGATCTCCTGTGCCGGCAAGAGGCGCTCTCCCGTTTCATTCAGCATCATCTTGATCGCGCCGACGCTGAGCCCGGGATCGCCTGAGCCGAAGGACATATCGCGCTTGAGCAGCTCGGGGAGATCGGCAGGCGCGAACATCTTGTAGATGCGCAGGGGCAGGCGGCCACGCCCCTTCAAGGCGGCGAAGCGCTGCCAATGTTCGAAGGCGCGGGTGGGCGTGGCCTCATGGATGGAGGTGACGCCGTAGGAGAGGAGGCGGCGCTCGGCGGCGAGGAGGCTCGCCTCGATCGACTCAGATGATTGGGCGGGAGCGCGGCCGCTGAGGAGATGTTCCATCTCTAGGAGGTAGCCGGTCAGATCGCCCGTCGCCGGGTCGCGCTCGATAGTGGCGCCTTCAGGCTCCGGCGTATCGTTCGTTATGCCAAGTTGGGCAAGGGCCAGGCTATTGAGCACCGAGGCGTGGCCGGAGCGGTGGGTGAGCTTCACCGGGTGATGCGGCGCAGCGGCGTCCAGCTCCTTCCCGGTGGGCGGGCGGCGTTCGGCAAGGTGGAAGTCCTCAAAGCCCCAGGCGCGGATCCAAGCACCGCGAGGAAGCTCCGCAGCGCGCCGCCGGATAGCGGCGAGGATATCGGCGATGGAGCGCACGGCGCGGGGAGAGCAGTCAACGCCCTGGAGATCGGCGGCATAGGCGAAGAGGTGGATATGGGCGTCTATGAAGCCGGGAAGGAGTGTCTTCCCTTGGCAATCGAGGGTCCGGGCGGGGGAGAGGAGGCGGGCGGCCTCCTGTGCCTCGCCGACCCAGGCGATGCGGTCGCCGGTGAGGGCGACGGCGGAGGCGGCGGGGCGCGAGGGGTCGCAGGTAAGGACGCGGGCGTTGGTGAGGAGGAGGTCGGTGGAAGGCATGGCGAGGTCTCCTACTCTCAGCGAAGGAGACTCCAGGCTACTGTGACACCCGCCACCACCAAGACCAGGGAAATGGCGATGCCAACCGGCACGAGCCGTGTCGCGGCAACGGCTCCCGGGTCCGCGAGCAGCCTGGTGGCGAAGCCGGCAAGCCGGTCTGCCCCGACCTGGCTAATCGTAAAAAGGCCTGCCACCGGCTCCAGCACCAGTCTCCGCACCGGGCGCTCCGCTTTCCGATAGAGCCAATCAACATCAAGGACGACGCCGGCGTGCGGGCAGAACGCTTCCAAGAAGAGCCAGAATCCAAGGACAGTGAAGGCCATGAAGCCCAGGGAGGAGACAACGTGAGCGGCGGTGTACGGCTCGTAGTCGACGGGGAAGGGCAGGCGGTCATACAGCAGGCTGGGATAGATGCCTATCGCGATGCTGATGAACGCCGCAAGGGTCATGGCGACCAAGATGCCGGGGGGCAACGGACGCGCCTGGCTCCGCCGATCGGCGGCATGGCTATTGAACCAGGTGAAATAGGGAAGCTTCAGGGTAGTGCTCAGGAATGTGCCGACGGAGGCGCCATAGAGGAGAAAGACAGCCCACCCCATATGCTCATCTTCGGCTGCAGTGATGACGAGTGACTTGCCTGCAAAGCCGCTGAAGAGAGGAAAGGCCGAGATCGAAAGACCGCCGACCAGATAGAGGAGAAAGGCGGCACGCATGCTTCTGCTCGAAAGACCGCCCAGATCGGACATGCGAGACTTGCCCGTGGCGTAGAGCACAGCGCCCGCGCCCATCAGCAGAAGGCCTTTATAGATAACATGGACAAATGCATGGGCAGCCGCGCCGTTGATGCCGGTCTCCGTACCGATGCCGACCGCCGCCACCATGAAGCCGACCTGGCTGATGATGTGATAGGCAAGCAATCTCCGGATGTCATTCTGCAGCATGGCGAAAATAACGCCGTAGAGAGCCATCGCGACGCCGAAGGGAACGAGGATATCGAAGCCGGGGAAGCCGCGGACGAGCACATAGACAGCGGTCTTGGTGGTAAAGGCGCTCAAGAAAACGGTGCCGGTGACGCTGGACTCAGGATAGGCATCGGCAAGCCAGGCGTGCAGGGGTGGGATCGCGGCGTTCACGGCAAAACCTATCAGGATAAGCCAGGCCGCTGTTCCCCCATCAAAGGCGTTGAAGGCGAGGCCGCCGCCGGAGCCGAGGTGCCAGAGGATGCCCGAAAGCAGGACGGCACCTCCCGTCAGGTGGACAAAGAGATAGCGAACCGCCGCGCCACGGGCGCGGAGCGTCCCGCCGGTGCTCACCAGGTAGGCCGAGGCCAAGGCCATCGCCTCCCAGGCAAGGACGAGGGTCAGCAAATCGCCCGCGAAGACGACTCCGAGCGCCGCGGCCCCCGAGGCGAGAGCGGCGGCGTGAGCGCCGCGGCTGCGGATATGGAAGGCGTAGATGCCTCCCAAAATCGCCATGAGGCCGAAGACATAGCCAAAGATGAGGCTGAGCTTATCCACGCGGAGCGGATTGATGGTGAAGCCAAGCCAATGCCACTCCACAGTGTCTCCGGTGTCCAGAACAAAGAAGAGCTGGACGCTGACCAGCACCGCGAAGGCCAGGAAGACGAACGAACGCGCCCGTGAGGGCACGAGAAGGACGCAGACGGCGCCGATAAGCAGGATGAGGCCTGGTGGGATGCTATTCATCCTCAGCCTCACTATCTTCGTAGTAGTCCTCGCGCCGATGGAGCCAGGGGTCCAGGATGCGTTTCGCCACAAACGAGATAACAAGGACCCAGAGAAGGCCGAAGGCGGCCCAGTAGCCCGCCACTTCAGCGCCCCAGAGCTCGGCCTTCGCCCTGCCCGTCGCCTTGAGGACAAGGTCGCCGCAGATGACAAGGATCAGGCCCAAAATGAAGGCGATCACGAAGCGTCTGGACAGCTTCATGGGGCACCGCCCGTGACAGCGCGCGCCACACCCCTGGAGAGTTCCAGGAAGTGGAAGGGCAGATCAGGCGCCAGCCCCCAAATGATGGTCAGAGCCGCAGTGGCCAACAGGGGAACGAGCATCAAACGCGGCGCCTCCCTGAAGGAGGCGAAATGAGGCGACCGCCAGAGGTAGGCCCGGGCGACGATAGGCAAAAGGTAGCCCGCCGCCAGCAGTCCGCCGATAAGATAGAGGAAGAGGAAGACTTCCTGGCCCTGCTCCACCGCGCCCGTCCCCAGGAACCACTTGCTGGCGAAGAGGGTCAGCGGCGGCATGCCGATCATCCCAAGGCTCGCGATGGTAAAGGCGCCCATAGTCAGCGGCATCTGCCTGCCGATGCCCTTAAGCTCGCTCACGCGGTCTTTGTGGACGGTAACGTGGATCGCGCCCGCGCAGAAGAAGAGGGTGATCTTGGTGAAGCCGTGGGCCACGATGTGCAGCAGCGCACCGGTCCAGGCCGCGGGGCCTAGGAGGGCTGTCCCAAGGACGATGTAGGAGAGATGGCTGATGGTTGAGTAGGCGAGCCGGCGCTTGAGATGGTCTATCCTGAGCGCCAGCAGGGAACTGATAATTAAGGTGGCTCCCGCAAAGCCGGCAAGAACGCCCCATGCGCCCATCTCCTTCAACAGACCGACGCCGAAGACGAAGCCGATGACGCGGACGAACCCGAAGGCCCCGGCCTTCACCACGGCCACGGCGTGGAGCAGCGCGCTGACAGGCGTCGGCGCGACCATTGCCGATGGAAGCCAGCTATGGAGGGGCATGACGGCGGCCTTGACGCCCACACCAAAGGACAGAAGGGCAAAGAGCCCCCAGAGCGTCGCATCGCTTGCGGCCGCTGAGGAGAAGGCGCCGTCCGGGCGGAAGGCGATGTCCAGCCCGGAGGCATAGGCCCAGGCAACGGCACCGATGAGGGCAAGGCCGCCGGACAGGGTATAGAACAGGTATTTCCTGCCTGCGCGCAGGGCTTCAGGCGTCTCATGGTGGATCACAAGAGGGTAGGTCACGATGCTCAACAGCTCATAGAAGAGGACGAACGTGAGGAGGTTGTCCGCGAGGGCGACCCCCAGTGCAGAAGAGATGCTTAGGGCAAAGGCGCAGTAGTAGCGAGTCTGCTTGCGCTCCTCCAAAGCCCGCATGTACCCGATGGAGTAGAGCGACGTGGCAAGCCAGAGGACAGCGGCCAGGAGGGCGAAGAGCATGCCCGCAGCATCGGCCCGGAGGGCGATGGGCACACCGGGGATGAGATCGAAGAGCACCGATTGGGCGTGCCTGCCGTCCAGCGTCTTCGGGAGCATCGCAGTGACGAGGGCAATGGTGGCGAGGCTTGCGAGAAGGGTCCATGCTTCCCGGAGGTTGGGCCTGCGGCCGGAGGCGGCAACAAGCAGGCCGCCGATGAGGGGCGCCGCCACGGCCAGAACGGGGAGGGGTGAATCGAACGCGGTCGTCATCGCACAGCCTCGCGCCTCATGGCCTCATCCACTCTAAGACGCCGGGCTTCAAGACGTGGCTGAGGATCGCGGCATTGGCTATCCCGAGGGCGATGGCCGCCACAGCAAGAACCACCAACGGGACCAGCATATCCTTTGGCGGGTCTTGGGCTGGTGGAGCGTCGGACGCGCGCGACGCATCGCCGAGGTAGGCCCGCTCTACCACGCGGAAGAGGTACGCCGCAGTGAAGAGGCTGGTGATGAACACCACCGCTACCACGGGCCAATCGCCCTTCGCCGCACCCGCCTGCCCGATATAGAACTTGCTGAAAAAGCCCGCCAGGGGCGGCACGCCGATCATCGCCAGAGCCGCCGCGCAGAAGGCAGCC
>VGPF01000065.1 GCA_016875535.1 Chloroflexota bacterium | reverse complement strand
CCGTATTAGGGAAGCCCACGCAGGTGTGGCCTTCCTTCAGGTCGGCTGCGATGGAGCCGGAGATGCGCCGCGCGCCGCTTTTGGGCGAGCATACGCACCAGGTCTGCCGCGATATCCTGGGCCTACCGCCGGAGGAGATTAAGCGCCTGGAAGAGGCCCAGGTGCTCTTCTAGCCGTAACGAAGAACGACTTCCACATCGGCCAGCTTCGCCCGACGCCATTCCATGCAAGGGGTTCAAATCCTGCACGGCGCAAGCAAATATCCAGAGAGCGTTTTGTGAAAAATCGGAGGTGTGGGCCATCGACAGAGAAGTGCCAGTCGAATCTTGCGGAAGTGATAATTAGGTTTTTGAGAAAGCCGTGATAAGGGACAGTTAGAATGAGCAGACCATTCGGCTTAGTGACACGAGACAACTCGTTGAAAGCGCCACTTACATCAACGATATGCTCGAGCACTTCGCTGCACCAAACTATATCAAAGCGGTTATCTGCAAATGGCAAGTGCTCAAGCGATGCTCTCACAATCGTAGCTGACGGGCAGCGTAGCTGCGCATTGGACACTGCTACAAGAGAGGCATCAGCACCATAGGCCTCATAGGACTGCTCTTCAAAGAACTTGACGAAATCCCCCAGGCCACACCCAGCGTCTAGCGCCTGCACTTTGCTCGATGGGGAGAGCGAGAGATATTTTGTGAGTGCGTAGCGTAGAAGTTTCTTTCGCTGCGGCGTGGATGTATCAACCCAGTGTAGCTGCTCCGCACTCCTCCAAAACTCACTGTGGTCGCTTGATTCCATGAAGAGTAGTATACCAGCGATGACCAAGCAACCTGCCGCGCCGCACAACGTCCACCCCTGCCGGGGCTTTGACCGGTGGGTGGCCATCGCGGTGATGAGCGATGTGATGTGGTCGTCCCTCTGCCGCGCGATGGGCATGCCTGGGCTGGCGGCGGACGAGCGCTTCGCCACCTTGCTGGCGCGCAAGCGGCATGAAGAGGCGCTCGACCGCATCATCGGCGAGTGGACAGAGCCGCAGACGGTGGAAGAGGTCGTCGCGAAGCTGAGGGAGGCCGGCGTTTCGACGGGCGTTGTGGCGCGCGGCGAAGACCTCCACAGCGATGCGCAGCTGCGGCACCGGGGCCACCTGCGGATCGTGGAGCATCCCGTATTAGGGAAGCCCACGCAGGTGTGGCCTTCCTTCAGGTCGGCTGCGATGGAGCCGGAGATGCGCCGCGCGCCGCTTTTGGGCGAGCATACGCACCGGGTCTGCCGCGATATCCTGGGCCTACCACCGGAGGAGATCAAGCGCCTGGAAGAGGCCCAGGTGCTCTTTTAGGAGACAGCTCGCCGGGGCTTCTTCACCGCATTGATGATTTGCCTGGCGTGGTCGTGAGCGTGGGCGGCGTATATCTTCAGCCAGTCTTCCACCGTATAGCGTCCGCTCTCCGTATGCGTCCCTTCGCGCGCCCATTGGTCCTCGGTCAGCCGGTCGAGAAGCTCGCCCGTGGCCTGCCGCGCCGCCTTGAAGGCCGCCAGGGAGGCCTTGATGGGGCGTGAGTAGTAGAGGCGTCGCGCGAATTCGTCCTGGTCATAGCCCACGATCGTCGGGCGGTGTTCCGCGATGAGGCGTCGCAGGCGGACGGCGCTCGTCATCTCGGCATCCGCCAGGTGGTGGACAACGTCGCGCGGCGACCATTCGCCTGGGGCGGGGCGGATGTCCAGCTTCGTAGGGCCCACGCGCTTCAGCGCCTTCACTACGTCGTCGTAGCCGCCCTTGTACCTGCTGATCAGCTTCGCGCGAGTCGCCTTATCCATCTCTGTCTCCATATGTGGGAGCTTAGAGCTTCACCCGATCGCCCTTCGTATGCTTCCGCGGGAAGAGCCCCGGGTGCAGTATCTCGGCCAGGATTTCCAGGCCGTCCGCAACCTGGACGGTCTCCGTTGAGCTGGGAGCGGGGAGCAGATGCGCATGGCGAAGCCATTCTATGGAGCGGCGCGGGAGCCGTCAAAAGCCTCGTTTCTGGTATCATGAAATGCCCCTCCGGTTACGACGGTCAGACGAGGTGCACGATGCCGACCGAGCAGCAAGTGAAAGAGCTCGCCTACTCCATCTGGGAGCAGGAAGGCCGCCCCCACGGCAAGCACCTGGAGCACTACTATCGCGCCCTGAGCACCCTACGCCGGAGCGAGCGCGAGCAAGAGGCAAAGGGCAGAGCCATGCCCTCCCTCGCCAATATCGGCATCCCTTCCACCCAGCTTTCGCTTCCTTCGCCTGAGCCCGCGCCCAAGGGCAGGCGGCACGGCGGACGGAAGGGTAAGAGGCCGGATGGCGTCCGCTAACTCAGCACCGTAACCGAGAAATCCATTGGAGAATCTCCTTAACCCGGTCATCCTCTTCTTCCTCGCCGGTATCCTCGCCGCTCTTCTCCGTTCCGACCTCCGCATCCCCGACCCTATTTATGAGGCGATGAGCATCTTTTTGCTCATCGCCATCGGCCTCAAGGGCGGCATCGCCCTTCGGGATGCCGATGCGGCGGAGGTGGCCTGGCCTATCATCAGCACTCTAGGCTTGGGCCTTGCCATCCCGGTTGTGGCCTACGTTGTGCTGAGGCGGCTGGGACGCTTCAATCGCGCCGATGCAGCAGCCCTCTCGGCCCATTACGGCTCGGTGAGCGCCGTCACTTTCGCCGTCACTCTCTCCTTCCTTGACCGCAAGGAGATCGCCTATGAAGGCTATGCGACGGTCCTGCTCTCGCTCATGGAGATTCCCGCCATCGCTGTCGCCATCGGCATCTTTCGCTTCGGCGAGCGCCAGGACGGCAAGATGAACTGGCCCAAGCTCCTCCACGAAGTCTTTCTGGGCAAGAGCATCTTTCTTCTGCTAACTGGCCTCTTCGTCGGTCTCATCGCGGGGGGAGAGCGGACAGGGGCCATCGGCAGGCTCTTCATTGACCAGTTCCAAGGCATCCTTGCCGTCTTCCTCTTGACCATGGGCATGCTGGCGGCGCGGCGGTTCGAAGATTTGAAGAAAGTCGGTCCATTTCTCCTGGCCTTCGGTATCCTGATGCCCTTGGCAGCCGGACTGGCGGGCGCTGGCGTTGGCGCGGCTGCGGGTCTCTCCTTAGGAGAGACAACGGTCCTGGCCGTGCTGACGGCAAGCGCCTCCTATATCGCGGCTCCGGCGGCGGTGCGCGTCGCTATCCCTCAGGCGAACCCCACGCTCTACCTTACTGCTGCTATCGGAATCACCTTCCCATTCAACGTTATCATCGGCATCCCAATCTATCATGCCATGGCCGGGCTCTTCGTGTAGGCTAAGGAGACTATGGAGACCACACGGCGGAAGCTGGTGACAATTATCACGGAGGCGGTCCTGGAGAGGCAGATCGCCCAGGATGTGAAACGGCTCGGCGCAAAGGGGTACACCATCACCCAGGCCAGGGGGGAAGGCTCCAAAGGCCTGCGCCGGGCGGACTTCGACCTTGGCAGCAACATCCGGATCGAGGTTGTCTGCACCCAGGCTGTGGCTGAGGCGATTGTCACCCATCTCATGAAGGTCTACTATCAATCGTATGCGATGATCGTCTACCTTGCGGATGTGGAAGTCCTGCGACCGGAGAAATTCTAGTGCCCAAGGCATCTTCAAAACAGTCCCAACAGCCACTCGTCGGCATCATCATGGGCAGCAAGTCCGATTGGGAGACGATGCAGCACGCCGCCGCCATGCTCGATCAGCTCAAGGTGCCCCATGAGATCAACGTCGTCTCCGCCCATCGCACGCCCGATTGGCTCTTCGACTACGCCTCCTCTGCCGAGCGGCGGGGTCTCCAGGTCATCATCGCGGGCGCGGGCGGCGCGGCACACCTGCCGGGGATGACTTCGTCCAAGACCGTGCTCCCGGTGCTGGGCGTCCCGATCCACACCCAGTCCCTCAACGGCATGGACTCCCTCCTCTCCATCGTGCAGATGCCCGGCGGCGTCCCCGTGGGCACCCTGGCCATCGGCAAGGCGGGCGCCACCAACGCGGCGCTGCTGGCGGCGGCCATCCTGGGCGTGAAGTACCCTGAGATGCGCAAGAGGCTCCACGCCTTCCGCAAAGACCAGACGGAAACCGTCCTCAAGAACCGCAATCCGAAGGGGTAACGGCTGTGCTCCAGCGTCCCAAGCCCGAACCCACCCCAGCGCAGATGCCCATCCTCCCAGGCAGCACCATCGGCATCCTGGGCGGCGGCCAGCTCGGCCGGATGATGACCATCGCCGCCAAGCGCATGGGCTATCGCGTCGTCGTGCTGGAGCCGGGGCCGGACTCCCCGGCGGGCCAGGTGGCGGACGACCAGCTGGTTGCCGAATACACCGATCTCGAAGCGGCGCGTGAGTTGGCCGTCCGCTCCCGCGTGGTCACCGTGGAGTTCGAGAACGTCCCCTTCGAGACGCTGGCCGCTATCGAGCCGCGAGTCATCGTGCGGCCCAGCAGCCGCGTCATCAAGGTGGCCCAGCACCGCATCCTGGAGAAGCGCTTCCTGGCCGAATCTGCCGCGCCGACGGCCAAGTTCAAGGGCCTCGGCAGCTTGGGCGACCTGAAGCGCGCCGTGAAAGACATCGGCTTCCCGGCTGTGCTCAAAACGGCGCGCGGCGGCTATGACGGCAAGGGCCAGGTGATCCTGAACTCCCAAGAAGAGGCGGAGACGGCCTGGAACCGCCTCAAGGTCAGCGAGGCGATCCTGGAGGAGTTCATCGAGCTTGAGAAGGAGATCTCCGTCATCGTGGCGCGAACGCCCGGCGGACAGACGGCCTGCTACCCGCCATCGGAGAACACCCACGCCCACCATATCCTGGACACGGCGGTGATGCCGGCGCGCATCAGCGACTCCCAGGCCCAGCAGGCCCAGCGGCTGGCGCTGGACATCGCGGCGGCGCTGGACGTGGTCGGCCTGCTGACGGTGGAGATGTTCGTGGCCAACGACGGGCGCATCCTGGTCAACGAGCTTGCGCCGCGCCCCCACAACTCGGGCCACCAGACCTTCGATGGCGCGGTGACCTCCCAGTTCGAGCAGGCGGTCCGCGCCGTCTGCAACCTGCCCCTAGGCTCGCCGGCGCTCTACCAGCCCACGGCCATCGCCAACCTCCTCGGCGACTTGTGGATGAAGGGCGAGCCACCGTGGGCCAAGGTCTTCGCCATGCCGGATGTGAAGCTGCACCTCTACGGCAAGATGGAGCCGCGCCCCGGCCGCAAGATGGGCCACCTGACCGCCTCAGGCCGCACGCCCACCGAGGCGCTGCAGAAGGTCACCGAGGCGCGCGCCGCAATCACCCGGTAGGGTGAAAACTACCGGGTGAAAGTTGCCTCTCGATTAGCTGCGCCTGATCACTAGATAGGCTGCAGAATCGCCTTCGGTCGTGAGGCATCGTCCTCGTCAAAGTGGCACTGGACGGCGTCACGGACCATCGCCTTCAGCTCATCAAAGCTCTCCGCCTGGGTGAAGATGTCATGCCCCAGGGCCCGCGCTTCAAAGCCGCCTTCGGGCGATTCAACGACGGCAAAGATGATTTCCGGGGAGCGCGGCGGCGACTTTGCCGCTCGGGGCTTGGAGCGCTTCTTGGTTACCATGTCCCAATTATGGCACAGGGAGCAGCGGACTGCAGGCCGCTTCTACCCCGTCCGCCGTCTCCTCGCCTGGGCCATCAGCGCCTCCAGCATCTGCCTGTCAAAGCCGCGGCTCGTGGCCTCCAGCGCGTCCGCCTTGGCGGCGGCATCGTTGCCCAGCTGGGCGTTCGCCATGGCGCGGATGGCGTAGGCGGAGGCCCGTCCCGGGCTCAGCTTCAGCGTTGCCGTGGCGTCCAGCAGGGCCTTCTCCGGCTCGCTGATGTCATAGTAGGCGGCGGCGCGGTTATTCAGCGCGTCCGCATGGTCGGGCTTCAGCCGCAGGGCGCGGGTGAAGTCCTCTATGGCCAGGGAGGCCTGGCGCATCTGGATGGAGGCCATCCCCCGATGGTAGTAGTACTGGGCGTTGCCCGGCTCCAGGCGTATCGCCTCGTCAAAGTCCTTGGTCGCGTGGTGCGGCTCCGCCATCTGGCCGTAGGCGACGCCCCTGCGGTTGTAGGCGGCGGCATCGCTCGGGTTCGCCGCGATCTGCCGATCCAGTTCGGCGATCTGCGCGCGCACCCGGGCCACGTCGTCCTTCGGGTACTCGGGATGCTCCGGGTGCTCATGCTCGTGGACGTGGGGCTTCTGCCCGCCGTCCCCGTGCTGGTGGCCGTGGGTCGTCATTTCCGCTGCGCCGCGGGCGCGGAGGCCTGGGGCGCGTGCCCCGGCGCGGCGCCCGGCATCGGCAGGTGCTGCGCCGGCAGGAACTTCAGCACGATAATTGCCCCCAGCAGGGCGACGCCTGAGGCGATGAAGGTCGCCAGGCCCCACGCGTCCGTGAAGGCGTGCCGCGCGGCCTGGCGCACCGCCTCCGCCTGCTCCGGCGGCAGGCTTGCGGCCACCGCATAGGCCGCGCCGATGGAGTCCCGGGCGGCGTCTGCCGCGCCGGATGGCAGGTTCGCCACCGCATCCGCCATCTTGTGGGAGTAGAAGGAGTACATCGCCGAGCCGATCACCGCGATGCCCAGCGCCCCTGCCACCTGCCGCGTCACGTCGTTCATCGCCGAGCCCACGCCTGCCTTGGCGGGCGGCACCGCCCCCATGATGGCCTCCGTGGACGGGGCCATCACGTTGCCCAGCCCATGCGTGGTGGCGATCATCACGATCAGGATGATCCAGTAAGGCGTATCCGGCGTGTAGCCGATGATGACCGAGGTGACCCCCGCCACGATGAGCAGCCCCAGGGCGATGACCTTCTTGCTGCCGAACCGCCGCACCATCCGGTGGCTGTTCGTGGAGGCGAACATGATGCCCAAGGCGATGGGGGCCGTCCGCAGGCCCGCCGAAAGGGGCGACCAGCCGTGGACGAACTGGAAGTACTGCGTCATGCCGAAGATCATCCCCATCAGCGAAAAGAAGCCGATGCTGATGGCCGCCGCGCCGATGGAGAAACGCGGATTCTTGAAGAAGCTGAACTCCAGCATCGGGTATTTGGTGGTCCGCTCGCGGATGGCGAAGGCGATGCCGAGGGCGAGGGCGCCGAAGAAGCCTGCCAGGACGCGGACGTCCGTCCAGCCGCGGGATGGCGCCTCGATGATGGCGTAGACGAGGGTGGAGACGGCGGCCATGGAAAGGATGGCGCCGGGGATATCCAGGGGCGGCCGCGTCGGGTCCCGGCTATCGGGCACCAGGAAGGCGCCCGCCGCGAGGGCGATGCCCACGACGGGCATGTTGATGAGGAAGACGGACCCCCACCAGAAGTGGTTCAGAAGAAGGCCGCCGAAGAGGGGCCCCATGCCGATGCCCAGCCCTGAAACCCCGGCCCAGATAGCGATGGCCTTGCCGCGCTCCTCCCTGGGGAAGACGTTGGTGATGATGGAGAGGGTGGAGGGCATGATGAGCGCCCCGCCGATGCCCATGATGGAGCGCGCCGCGATGAACTGCCCCACACTGTCCGCATACGTGCCGAGCAGGCTCGCGCCGCCGAAGATGATGAGGCCTATGCGCAGCGTCTTGGCGCGGCCGAACTTATCGCCCAGGGCGCCCATGGTGAGCAGCAGCCCGGCGAAGACGAGGATATAGGAGTCAATCATCCACTGGAGGTCGGAGGCGTCCGCCTTCAGGTCCCGCTGGAGCGTGGGGATCGTCACATTCAGGATGGAGTTGTCCATGCCGATGATGACGAGGGAGAGAGAGAGGACCAGGAGCATCCACCAGCGGAGGCGCACCGCGCGTTCTTGGGCCGTTTCAGGGGCCATACGTTCCTCTGTTTCCAGCCCGGCAGGCGGGCCGCACGATATGGTACAGCAGTGGGATGCCGGAATGCACGGGCAGGGTGCAGTTGGTTGAGCAGGGCCGATGGGCTTGCATCGTGCGCTATACTTGGCGCTTTCCAATCAGCGGCTTGGGGGCGGTTTTTTCATGACCGGTCATCTCTACGCCCTGCGCGGGGCCTTCCTGCAGCAGGCTCGCTCGATCAAAGGCATAAGCGACTGGCTTTTCAGCCTTGCAAGCTCTGTTGGAACCGTCGCTGTCTTGGCCTGGATCGCCGGGAAGAGCAACAGCGAAGTCGTCCTTGCCTATATTGCCTTGGGCTCGTTCATGTACGCCATCTGGCAGAGAGGCGTCTTCGATGTCGGCTGGTCGCTTGCGGATGAGATGCGGGCAGGCACCTTTGAGTACAGCGTGCTCTCCAGGTCCGAATCTTCGCTGATTATGCTCGGCAAGGCCTTGGCCCACATGACGCGGGGCTTTATGAGCGGCGCGGTGGCGTTCTTTCTCGTTCTGTTGATCACCCACCACCTGCTTTCCGTCGCCGATCTCCTTATGCTGCTCATTTCGGTCACGATTGCCATCTTCGCGCTTATCGCCGGGTCGTTCCTCTTTGCACCGCTGATGGTTCTGGCGAGCGGGCGAGGGGGATTCTTCAACATCTTCATCGCATTCGGCGGCGCATTTAGCGGTTTTTACTATCCCGTCGCCAGACTCCCTGCCCCCGTTGGAGGTCATCGGCCATCTGTTGCCGACATCATGGGCTGACCTGCCCCCCAAAAACTAGACCAGGCGCAAAGTGGGAAAATGCCTGGACGGAAAGGGAGGCAGCGATGCCAAGGAAACGGTTTGCGGCAGAGGAGATCATCAACAAGCTCCGGGAAGCGGAGGTGCGCCTGGCCAGGGGAGAGACCGTGGCCCAGGTGTGCAAGGTCCTTGGGGTAACCGACCAGACCTTCTATCGGTGGCGACGGGAGTACGGCGGCCTGCGCATCGATCAAGCGAAGCGGCTCA
>VGPF01000064.1 GCA_016875535.1 Chloroflexota bacterium | reverse complement strand
CCCGCGCGATGGACCCAGGGCGCGTGCCCCGCGCCCCTACTCCTTTCTTTGAGATGGGTGTGGGGATGGGTGTGCTGCAGAGGGCCCGACGGTGTGCCATGGGTGGACGCGTCCAGCAAAGGTGCGGGCGTTTAACGTTCCCGTTCAAACGGGACAAGGCATCGCGATAGCGGTCTCGCGACTTCCCCACGGTGCCCTCGGCGACATGAGTCAGCCGGTCACGCCCGCGTGTGAGTCGTCCAAGACGGACAGATCGTACGATCTTCCTTTGTCGCATAGGCCTAGGCCAGGTGCGAGTGCGATGCGGGGGCTGAGCGCCGGGTACCATTCGGCGCGGCGTCCCGCAAGGGGGCCGCTCTGCAGAACTCTGTGGCATAGGCTGAGGGTGTATCGCCATACGTTCCTCTACTTCAATGATAAGTACTAATGTCAAGTGGGGAGAGGACAAGAGGGTCTACCACGGAGGGCGCAGAGATAAAGAAGAGGGGGAAGTAATCCACAGAGAGCACAGAGGCAGGATGGGGAGGAGCACAGGGTGAGGGACCGAAGGGAAGCGTGTAGCACCAACGCAGCGCTTTGAGGCAAGGGGGAGAGTGATCAGCGACGGAGAATGGATGGGCCGGGGGAGAGGGCGTTGGATGCCATCCTTGCCTTGACCGTACCCATCGCCGCTCCCTAGAATGGCTGCACGATGCCGAAGCGGAAGAAGCTCACAATCGTTGACCTTGCCAAGAAGGCCGTCGAGGCCGCCTCTGACAAGCAAGCCGCCGACATCGTGCTTCTGGACCTCCACGGGCTCGCCTCCTTCACCGATTACTTCGTCATTTGCACGGCGGATAACCCGCGCCAGCTCTCGGCCATCGCCAATGAGGTGGACGAGGAGCTGACGAAGGCAGGGCTGAAGTCCAACCACCGGGAGGGCCAGCCGGATTCGGGCTGGATGCTCCTGGACTTCGGTGACATCGTGGTCCACATCTTCAGCGCCAGGCAGCGCCGCTACTATGACTTGGAGGCGGTCTGGAAAGAGGCGCCGGCGCTGGTGCGGATGCAGTAGCGGGAACAAAATCGCCCGCCTCTCCGTCTAGTCACTAAGACGAGACGGGAGGTGCGCGATGAGACGAGCGTGGCTGTTCCTTTCGGCTTTTGTTGTGATCATGCTCTTTGTTGTCGCCTGCGGGGGCGACGACGAGGGGGAAGCGACAGGCGGGACCTCGCGGTTCGCGCCGACGGCAGCTGCAGGCCAGCGGTCATCGACGGACGCGGAGCAATCCACCTCCGGCGCTCGCGGCCCGGCGGGCCCGGCAGGACCCGCAGGGCCAATTGGGACAGGGATTTTTCCGCAGGCAACAGCCGCGCCGCCTGCGACTCCCCGACCCTTCCCGACTCCTGCCCCAACGGCCACGGCCCGTCCACCGGTCCCCGGCTTGGGCAGCGGCGGCCTGCCGCCGGACGATGGGCGCAAGGTCATCTCCACGGCGAACTTCGTCCTGGAAGTGACGGACGTGACGCCTGCCCTGACGCAGGTACGGCTCCTTGCTGAAGGGGCCGGGGGATATGTGGAGTCGCTCTCCAGCTCCGGGAACGAGGCGCGCCAATCGGCCACCATCGTGGTGCGGGTGCCGCCGGGGCAGTTCTTCAGCGTGCTGGAACAGGCGGAGCGCATCGGCACCGTGAAGTCCAGAAGCGTCAGCTCCCAGGACGTCACCGACCAGTTCATAGACCTGGAGGCGCGGCTCAAGGCCCTCCGGCGACAGGAGGAGAGCTACCTTGTCCTGCTGGCGCGCGCCCAGAATGTGAACGACATCTTGACGCTGGAGCGCGAGATCAGCCGGGTGCGCGCGGAGATCGAGCGCATCCAGGGGCAGCTGAACGTCCTCTCGCGGCGCGTGGACTTCTCGACGATCGCCTTTACCCTGCAGCCGCCGCAACCGACGCCGACGCCCACACCCACGCCGACGCCGACGCCGCTGCCCATCGGCAATGCGCCGTATGCAACGATGGTGCTG
Organism: Chloroflexota bacterium; assembly: GCA_016875535.1. NCBI lineage: Bacteria > Bacillati > Chloroflexota > Chloroflexota bacterium. The sequence continues at coordinate 6,960 of VGPF01000064.1, read as the reverse complement.
CGCGTCCCGAACGTCGAGGCGGCGTATGCCGATATCAAGGGGTATGCCGCATCGGTCAGGGGTGAAGTGGATTCGGCTGTCATCGTGATTAACGGCGAAGAGCAGCGAGCAGAGCTGGGGATACGCTTCTTCCGTGCGGACTTCTTGCAGGCCGTAACCTCCATCGAGTCGAAGTGGAAGGCTGTCTCGAAGGAGGTCCGCGACGGCACCACAGGCCCAGGCGATAAGAACATCACCAAGCCCGACGCGCGGATGGAGCTACGTATCGTGTTACGGCCGCCGAAACCGGACTACACCGTCCAGATCATCGTCGGCAGTGTCTTTGGCACAGTTGGACTGGTTGTGGTCAGTCTAACGCTGATGACGGCCTACCGGAGCAAGGCGCGGGGAAAGCCAACGGCGTAGCGAGTGCATCCATAAAAGGCAGAGGCCTCCGATTCAATCGGAGGCCTCTGCCTGTGTGATAAGCGGCTTACTCGATGATCCAGCGGTCGTAGTCGCGGGAGTAGGAGACGAGCTCGGCGGGCGTGAAGAAGATGGCCAGCTCCTTGGCGGCAGATTCGGGGCTGTCCGAGCCGTGGATGAGGTTGCGGCCGATGTCCACGCCGAAGTCGCCGCGGATCGTGCCGGGGGCCGCCTCCACCGGGTTCGTCTTGCCCATGACCTTGCGCACGAGCTCGACGGCGCTGGGGCCTTCGACGGCGATGGCGACGATGGGACTCGACGTAATGAAGCTGACGAGGCCGGGGAAGAACTTCTTGCCTTCGTGGGCTGAGTAGTGCTTCTTCGCAAGGGCCTCTGAGACCTTCATGAGTTTCAAGCCGATGAGCTTGAGGCCCGTCTGCTCGAGGCGCTTGATGAGCTCTCCGGCCAGCCCGCGCTGAACGGCATCGGGCTTCAAAAGCACAAGGGTGCGCTGGATCTCGGCCAAGGTGAACCTCCGAAGGGGTGCGTAGGAAAGTCGCGCGCCGCTCCACACGTGCGACGCAACGCCCGTCTATTGTACCGATTGCGCTAGGCCAGCGCTACGCGAATCGCCTACGCCTTTGCAGGCGGCTTGGGCGCGGTGATGGAGGGAGCGCGAAGGTAGATGGGCTGGAGGGTCGCCGGGTCGGAGTGATCGCCTGTCGCAAGCCTCTGCCAGCCCAGCTGGGCCAGGTAGCGCGGGCGGCGCATCGCCGCCGGGTCCGTGGGAAAGACGGCTCGCACGCCGAGCTTTGCGCTGAGGACGGCCTGGACGGCAGGCAGATGTTCGCCGCAGAAGTGCGTGCGCTCAGCGATGGAGGCGCACAGCGCCTCGAGCGACATGACGGCCCAGGGACGCGCCTCCCGCAGGTTGCCGTCGGCGGCGGTGTATGCGGCGACGGCGAGCTCGCCGCGCCCGGCATCCAGGATGACGCAGATGGGCAGTCCCGAACCGGCGTAAGGAGCGGCTTCGACGGCCATGGTATTCACTGCGGCGAGGGGGACTTGCAGGGCGACGGCGAGGCCCTTTGCCGCGCTGACGCCGACGCGCAGGCCGCTGAAGCTCCCAGGGCCGATGGCGACGATGACGGCCTTCACATCGTCCATCGTTGCGCCGGACTCCTTCAGCACAGCCTCGATGGTGGTGAAGAGCTGTTTGGTGTGGTTGAGATCGGTGCGCCAGGCCCGTTCGGCGAGGAGCTTGCCCTGGCGGCTGACGGCGACGCCGCAGACAGCGGTGGAGGTGTCTATGGAGAGTTCCATCGCTACTTCTTACCGGGCGCCGGTTGCACGGCCTGGAGCAGGCGTTGGCTGCGACCGCCCTGGGCCGTGACGGTGATGCGGCGCTTAGTGCCGCCTAAATCGGTCATCTCCACGCGCAGGCGGTCCGGCGGCATGGCGAGGGGAGCTTTGTCGGCCCATTCGATGACGGTGACGGCGGTGGAGTTGAAGTAGTCGTCCAGGCCAAGGTCAACGGCCTCCGGCGTGGAGTCTATGCGGTAGAGGTCCACATGGTGGACGGTGAGGCGGCCGTGGTACTGGGCGACAAGGACAAAGGTGGGGCTGTGGACGTACTCTTCAACGCCGAGGCCTTTGGCGAGGCCCTGGGTGAAGCAGGTCTTCCCTGCGCCCAGGTCGCCGATGAGCAGAAAGACCTCGCCCCCGCGGCAGGCTTCGCCGAGGCGCTGGGCGATGGCTTGGGTCTCCTCCGGCGAGGAGGAGAGGAATTCAAGGGAGGTGGGCATTGCCTGGGAAATTATATCGTCGCTCTGCTCTCACGGATAGCCGAGGGATGAGCTTCCCTGTGCTAGACTGACCCGCTATGAACGTGGCCGTCCTCTCCGATATCCACAGCAATCTCCCCGCCCTTGAGGCAGTGCTGGAGGATGCCCGCGCGAAGGGCGCGACGGATCATTGGTGTCTGGGCGATACGGTGGGCTACGGCCCGGAGCCGGAGGCCTGCGTGGCCGCCGTCCGCAGGCTTGCCGCCGCCTGTCTGGCCGGGAACCATGATTTGGGGGTGACCGGCGTCATCAGCCTCGAGGACTTCGTTCCCGCCTGCGCGCAGGCCAACCGCTGGACGAGCGGCGTCCTGAGCGCGGAGGCGCAGGAGTGGTTGAAAGGCCTCCCTTCCAAGACGGAGGCGAGCGGCGTGACCCTTGCCCACGGGAGCGTGCGGGACCCGGTGTGGGAGTACGTGGTCTCCGGCGTCTCAGCCAAGCTCTCCTTCGATAGGATGGAGACTAGCCTCTGCCTGGTGGGCCATTCGCATCTGCCCTTTGTCTGCTGGGAGTCCCTGCGCGGCCCACCGGTGTTGACGCCCGCGCGCGATGGCGAGGAGCGCCTGCTGGAGCCGGGGCGCTTCATCGTGAACCCGGGCAGCGTGGGCCAGCCGCGGGACGGCGACCCGCGCGCCTCCTATGCCATCATTGACCTCGAAGAAAAGGTGGTGCGCCACTACCGCGTCGCCTATGACATCGCGGCGACGCAGGCCAAGATGCGCGCGGCGAAGCTGCCGACCTATCTCATCGAGCGCCTGCCTCACGGACGCTGATGCGGCTCCTTTTACGCACATCCGCCAAGCTCTGGGCAGTCCTTTTTGCTTGTGTCTTAGCGGTCACCGCCTGCGGCGAGGCGACGGGTCCCCGCAGAGACGGAAGGCAGCCCCTAGCGCCATCGGACACCTGGGCGCGCCAGCGCGTGGAGGCTATCCTGCAGTTCTACAGCTTCAGCGAGGCGGGCGCGCAGGTGGTGCGTGATCTGGACGTGCGCCACATGATCGGCAGGCCCGGATGGTTCGGGAGTTACGGCGCCAACGGCTATTTCGGCATCGGCTCGGCGCGTCCCACGGCGATCGTCCACGAGATTTCGCATACCCTCTGGGGGCATGCGCCGGTGGTTGGCAAGCCGGAGCTTTCCTGGACTGCGAAGGAAGGTGAAAGGCTCGCGCCAGCCTATGTTGCCTTCCGCAAAGACCTGGAGACGTTCTTGCAGCAGCAGCCGGACGGCTTCGAGCCGCTGCGGGCGCGGCTGCGCCAGATCCCCGACCTCATCAGCGGCAGCGGCTACCCCGGCCTCTATCACCTGGGCGAGGCGGAGCTGGTCTCCTACACCGGAGGCAACCTCAACCTTATTCCGCCCATCCTTCGCAAGTATTACTCGCCTTACCTCACAGAGGGCGGCTTTGCCTCTTGGGATGAGGCGGCGCGCTGGTACCTGAGCCTCCCCGGCGATGAGCGCCGATTGGCGGACGTCTATATAGGAGTAGGGCACATGCCGCTTGGCGGCTTCGCGGTGGAGGAGGAGCCAAAGGCCAAGCTGCCTGAGGCTCCGGCGAAGCTCGCGGAGCGGGAGGAGCGCCGGCGGCTCGCGGACTTCGCCCAGCAGTACGCCCTGTACTTCAAGGATATGGACGGCCATGGGCCTGTGGTGCGGGACTTCCGCTTCTGGCGCGGCTATGTGCAAGACCTGATGCACACCCACGGGCGCTATCCTGACACCCTGCGCGCCATGCCCGGGCGCGGACGGCGCATCGGCGCCCAGTTCGATTTCCTGCTGGCGTTGGAACGCGCGCCGCAAGGGCGTCGCGCCGCGATGGCGCGGGAGCGCATCCTGCGCGACGCCTTCTTCCGGGAGTTCGCTCCGGCGATAGGCAACCGCGTCCTACTGGCGCTGCTCGCTGCCGAGGCCACGCCCAGCGAACGCCGCGCGGCGCGATTGACGGAGGCCGCCCTGGACCCCTTTCACCTCCGCGTGCTCCGGGAGGCGCGGAGCTACCAGGCGCTGCTGCAGAAGGAGCCGAAGGCGGCGAGCGAGCGCTTCGAGGCCTACGTCCGCAGCCTCACCCGGGATGAGCGCGGCGCGATGAACTTCATCCTTTCGATCCTGGGCGAGCTGGACCGGGATGCGACGCGAACGCTGCTCAGGGGCCTTTCGCCTGAGGCGATGCGCACCGTCTATTCGGAAGGGCCTGCCTTCACGCGCTTCGTCATGGAGCCGGAGGAGCTGGTGGCGGGGCTGGGCTATGGCGGCGAGCTTTCAGCGGAGCGCCTTACCGAGCTTGCGAAGCTCTTCAACGATAAGGTGACGGCGAATCCCGAGGTGGACGGGCGCTTCCTTGAGGTGGTCTATCGCCGGGTGCTGCGGTTAGGCGAGCGCGACCCGCAGGCGGCATGGCGGCTCTTCACTCAAACCGGCCTGCTCATCGAACCGCTGCTCCTGCGCGACCCGCAAGGTGCGGCGAGCCTCATCACGCGCGCGCCGCGCCCCGCCGCTGAGGCGATCCGTTCTGCGAACCCGGTGCGATTGCCCCCGGCCAGGGCGGTCTACGTCCTGGCGCAGTCCCAGCCCCAGGCGGCGGCGCGGCTGGTCTTGGAGTATGAGGCGATGGGCGCGCGCGAGGCGGTGCTGGATGCGCTGGCCTACTTCGCCTATCTTGGGCCGCGCAAACAGGCCCAGCCGCGGCTCGGCGTCTCCCTGGAGAACCACGGGCGATTCTTGGACGAGCTGCTCTCGCGGCGCGGGGAGAGCTGGCTGCGGACGGCCTTTCAGCAGATGGCCCAGGGCTATCAGGCGCGCATCGCGAACGACGACATCCCGCGCGATTTCTTCGACGCCTTCCAGGACACCCTCGCCGCGACGTACGAAGCCTATCGCACGAGCGACCTCTATGAGTTCATCACCCACGCGCTCATCGTGACTTGCGGGCCCAACAGCCAGCAGCGCGCCTAGGATCCGGTGGCGGCTCTTCCAAGCGCCGTCCCGGGTGCGGCAGGGGCCTTCCTTCGGGGGAGCTCTTTGGAGGCCACGTAGATGGCGATGAGCATCGCGACGCCGCTGCAGAGGCCGGCCGTCGTCCACGGCACCGTGTAGCTATCCGTCGCATGCTGGACGCGGCCCATCACCGCGCCGCCGCCGAAGACGCCCACATCCATCCCGATGGCGAAGGTGCCCGACGCCGCTCCGAGCCGCACGCCTTTTGCCTTATCCACCAGGTATGCCTGGAGCGTCGGCTGGACGACTCCCGAGCCGACGCCGACAAGAACCGCCGTGACGTAGACGATGGGCTCCGTCTGGATGAAGGCCAGCATGAGCGTCGCCGTCATCAGGCAGAACAGAGAAGGGATCATGATGAGCTGGCGCGGGTAGCGGTCAAGGAACTGGCCGCCGATGAGGCGGAAGAGGATCATCGCCAGGGCGTAGACCGTGTAGTAGAGGCCGGGGTTGGCCATCCCGATCTCTTCTCCAAAGAGCGGGATGAAGATGTTGAGCGCGACGAAGTTTGAGGTGACGAGGCCGTTGAGGATAGCCGGGACAGCAGCATCGCGATGGAGCATGCTCTGCACCATCTCAAGGGGGCTCTCCTTGGCCTTTCTCGTCGGGACGTGCACTTCCTTAAGCCGCAGGGAGAGGACCACGCCGACGAGGGCAAAGACCGTCGCGACGACGAAGAGGATGGCGAAGTTGTATTGATCGGTGACGCTGCTCCCGCTCCCGGGCAGCCAGTCTTCCAATCGCCGCTCTATCCCGCCGAGCCGGTCCGACTTGATGAGCCAAATGCCGAGGGCAGGACCGAGGGCCATGCTGATGTTGTTGAAGATGCCGAGGTAGGCCATGGCGCGTCCGCGTTGCCCTGAAGGCGAGATGTCTCCCATGAAGGCCGTGGAGGCGGTGAAGAAGAAGGCGATCCCGGCCCCGGCCATCAGGCGGACGGGCCACATGGAGCCAAGATTTGGGGCGAAGTCATAGCCGATGGAGCTGAGGAGCATGCAGAGGCAGCCGACGAGGATGAAACGCCTGCGCCCGTACCGGTCGGTCAATCTTCCCGTGACCGGGCGGATGGCGAGACTGACGATGCTGGAGGCCCCCACCATCAGGCCGATGATCGCGGCATCGCCGCCGTGGGACTTGATGAGGAGCGGCAGGGTGGGAAAGAAGAGGGTAAAGCTGATGAAGAAGCCGAAGGTGCAAAAGCTCAGGTAGAAAAAGTTCGGGGTGAAGATGCGATTATTGGCGGCGGCCATTTGGCGTAAGGATAGCCTGTCAGCCGTGCGCTGTCGCGCCTGAGCCGCGCATTCACGGACGGTGGGCCAAAGATGGAGTGAAGATAGGCCGTTCCGGGGTTGACTTTCCTCTAGGGCAGAGACCTACAATACGAGGCGTCCTCACGTTTACGTAGGGACTCTCTCCCCTAGCGATGTGATGAGGATCAAGACGTGAACCGCTTTCCCAGAAGCGCGGGTAGCCTTCTCCTATCGGCGATGCTCATCGCCTTGGTGACGCTTGGCGGTATTGCGACGGCCTGGGCGCAGAGCTTGTCGTCGCCCTTGACCGTAGATGAGTCCGGAGAGGTGCAGGCTTTCGTATTGCCGCAAAAGGGCGGTGGCGGCAGTTCCGGTGGGGGCCAATCTGGAGGCGGGGGCCAGTCGGGCGGGAGCCAAGGTGGCGGAAGCCAAGGCGGAGGCCAGTCAAGCGGTGGGGGCAATCTGGAGATGG
>VGPF01000063.1 GCA_016875535.1 Chloroflexota bacterium | reverse complement strand
GAAATCGCTGTATTTTTCGACGATTTCCTCAAAGGTCGGCAGGGCGGTTGAGGTGATAGCCATAGCCTGCTCTTCCGGCGAGCCACCGCAAGAGAAGAATCATTATACGGAGCGGCGCGGAAGGGCGGCAAACACGCGTGTCACAGCACACCCTTCTTCTTCAACTCGGCCAAGCGCTTCTTAGACTGCTTCAGCATCGCGCCATAGACCCTGCTATTGTGCTCGCCCAAGCCAGGCGAGGCCGTCCGCACCTCGCTGGGCGTCCGCGAAAGTTTGATCGGGTTGCCCACTACCTTCACCCTCCCGGACTTCTTCGCCCTCACAGCGACGATCATCTTTCGCGCCGCGATCTGCGGGTCGCTCGCCACCTGGTCTATCGTGTTCACCGGCCCGCAGGCGATGCCCACCTCGGCGAAGGCCCGCAGCCATTCATGGGACGGCTTGGCCTTGAAGGTATCTAGAAGGATGGGGTTCAGTTGGGCATGGTTCTGCGTTCTCAGCCAGCCTGTCCCGAACTCCGGTTTATCTATCAGGTCCACCCGGTCAATGATGGAGCAGAAGAGGGGCCACTGGTCCACGCGCCCGCCGATGATAGCCACCACAAACCACTTGCCGTCGCTCCCTTGGTAGGAATCGAAGGGCGTGAAGATGGGGTGACGGCTGCCGATAGGCTTGGGCACATCTCCGGTGACGAAGTAGCGGGAGAGCGCTCCCTCCTGGATGGCAAGCTGGCAGTCCAGCATGGAGATATCCACCAGCTGGCCCTTGCCGCTCTTCTTCCGCTCATGCAGCGCGGAGAGGATGCCGATGACCCCGTACATCCCGCCGACCACATCGGCGATGGAGGTCCCCGGCCGCAGGGGTCTTCCCCCAGGCTCGCCGGTGACGCTCATGATGCCGCCCATCGCCTGCACGATGATATCCAGCGCGGGCTTGGAGGCGTACGGCCCCGTTTGGCCGAAGCCGGAGATGGCGCAGTAGATGAGGCGGGGGTTGTGCTTCTTGAGGGCGTCATAGCCCACGCCGAAGCCCGCCATCGTGCCAGGCACAAAGTTCTCGATAAGGATATCGGCCCTTTTGGCCAGCTTGATGAGCAGGTCCTTCCCCTCCGGCTTGCTCAGGTCGAGGGTGACGCTCTTCTTCCCCCGGTTCACGCTCAGGAAGTACGAGCTGTACTCGCCGATGAAGGGCCCATTGCCGCGCGCCGGGTCGCCACCCAGGGGATGCTCGATCTTGATGACCTCCGCCCCCAGATCCCGGAGCGTCATGCCGCAAAAGGGGCCTGCCAGGATGCGCGTAAGGTCAAGGGCGAGAAGGCCTGCAAGCGGGCCTGGCATGTGGGAGTGCTCCTCTTTCAGGGCGGTTGGATGGGATGGGCGGGTGGGCTACAATGTGAGCCGGTTCATTATAGCGAAGGCCCAGGTAGGCCTCCCAGGAGAGCGAATGGCGGAGCCAACCCACTGGATGCTGGTCAGCGGCGCCGATAACTTCGAGCGCTCCCGCACGCAAGGTTTCAAGCTGGCGGGGATGAAGAGCCGCCACCTCAAAAAGGCGGAGCGCGTGCGCCCCGGCGATAAGGTGCTCTTTTACCTCACCGGCATCCAGATGTTCGGCGGCACCGCGGAGGCCACTTCCACCTTCTTTGAAGACCACACGCCGCTCTGGGCCTCCAAGAAAGCCGGCGAAAGTTACCCCTATCGCTTCAAGATCAAGCCGGATGTCATCCTGGACGCGCCGCATTTCCTTCCCTCGGAAGTCATGGCCCAGCAGATGCGGTACGCCAAAAAGTGGCCCGCCCAGCACTGGCGATTGGCCTTTCAAGGCAACGTCCACGTCCTGCCCAAGGAGGACTTTGAGCTGATCCGCAAGGAGATGCTGGCCTCCCGAAAGTCGAAGGCCCCCACAGCAAAGCGAGGTGGATGATGCAGGCAACGGCTGAGCAAGTCTTGGAGGCCATCAAGAGCAACAATATCGCCGCCCTGCGCGCCGTCCTTCAATCCCACCCCGGAGCGGTGAATGAGCCGCTCTCCGGCGGCATCTCCCCGCTCATGATGGCGCGCTATTACCAGCGCAAGGAGATGTTGGACCTCCTCTTGGCAAGCGGCGCGCAACTGGATATCTTCTCCGCTTCCGCCTTGGGCCTCATCGAGCGCATCCACACCTATGCCCACCACAAGCCCGCCTCCGTCAACGCCTATAGCGTGGACGGCTGGACGCCCCTTGCCCTCGCCGCCTTCTTCGGCCAGCGCCAGGCCGTCTGGACGCTCCTGACCCATGACGCCGATGTGCATGCCGTCTCCCGCAGCCCTCAGCAGAACACCGCTCTCCATGCCGCCGTCGCCGGGCTGATGAACCGCCACGGCAATGAGCTGCCCATCTCGTATCTCCTCATCGCTCGCGGCGCGCCCGTCAACGCCCGGGATTCCGGCGGCGATACGCCGCTCCACATCGCCGCAGGCAGCGGCTCCCAGGCCCTCATCCTCGGCCTGCTCGGCGCGGGGGCCGATATCAGCGCCCGCGATAGCGCCGGTCGGACGCCCCTCGGCATCGCCCTCTCCCGCGATCAGCAGGGCGCCGCCGATCTCCTCCGCCAGATGGGCGCGCAGGAGTAGACCACAACCTTCGAGGCTGTATGACCACTTCCTCTTCCGGCTACGTCAATAGCGACCTGCTCGTGGAAACCCAGTGGCTCGCCGAGCGCCTCCAGCGCCGCGATTTCCGCATCGTGGACATGGGCGCCAGGGATGCCTACCTTCGCGCCCACATCCCGGGCGCCCTCCACCCTGGCCCGGCCGAAAAGTCCCACTACATCAAGGACCCGGACGACCCGCAATACGTCATGCCCAAGGAGAAGTTCGAGGCCCTCATGTCCAGCCTCGGCATCGGCAATGAGACCATTGTCATCGCTTATGACGCCGATGGCGGCCACACCGCCGCGCGACTCTGGTGGGTGATGAGCTACTACGGCCGCCCCAACTGCAAGCTCCTCAACGGCGGCTGGAACAAGTGGATGGCCGAGCGGCGTCCCGTCTCTCTGGAACTGCCTGCCTACCCGCCTGCCGCCTTCACCGCTATCGAAAAGCCTGCTCTCATCGCCTACGTGGACGATGTGGAGAAGGCCGTGGCCGCCAAGGAGCCGCTCCTGCTGGACGTGCGCTCGGAGGCCGAATGGGAGGGAACGGAGACTCGCGGCAACAAGCGCTCCGGCCGCATCCCAGGCGCGGTGCACATCGAGTGGAAGAACTTCGTCACGAACGATGCTCTCCGCGTCTTCAAGCCCGCCTCGGAGATCCAGCAGCTCCTTTGGAAAGCGGGGGTGACGCCCAACAAGAAGGTCACTACCTACTGACAGGCCGGAGTGCGTGCGTCGCACGCCGCCTTCACCCTCAAGCTCCTGGGCTACGACCAGCTCTCCGTTTACGATGGCTCCATGAGCGAATGGGCCAACCTGGATGAGACGCCGCTTGAGAAGGACGGCAAGGTCACAACGGGGCTAAAGCCGGCCCCGGCGAAGAGAGCCAAAGCGGTAGCGCCCAAGCCCGCCCGGAAATCCAAGACGAAGCCCAAACGACCGCTCCGCAAGAGCGGGCCTAAGGGCAAACGGCCGACCGCGAAGAAGGCCCAGCGCCGCAAGGCGAAGTAGCAGGGTACGGGACGGCCTCAGGTCGTCCCGTGCTGCTCGGGCAGCTTCTCGTACAGGTTCAGTCTCCTGAAATCGCCCAGGAGGCGCATCGCCAGGAGCGACGCGGCGGCCAAGATGGCGCCCATCCCGATGACCGTGGCCTGCAGGCCGATCACGTCAGCCACCGATGTTGAGACGAGCGAGCCGAGCGGCATCAAGCCGAATTGCATCATCACCAGGCCCATCACGCGCCCGCGCACGGCGTCCGGCAGGATCATCTGCAGGATGGTGTTGTTCACGGAGAGGTACATCATGCTGGCGGCACCGGCAACGATGAGCCCGGGCACAGCCCAGGCGAAACTGGGCGCAAGCCCGAAGCCGATGATGCCGATGCCGAAGACGATCCCGATGGCGAGCTGCAGCGTCCCCGGATTGCGGATCTGGGCGCGGCTGGCGAGATAGATGGATGCCACGATGGACCCGATCCCGGTGCATCCCAAGAGGAAGCCGTACTCGCGCTCCCCTACTTCGTAGACGTCCCTGGCGAAGAGCGCCAGCATGGTGAAGTACGGCATGCCGATGACGACGATGAACCAGCCCATAACCACCAAGGTCGCCACCGTTTTGTTCCGCCGCACGTAGACCAGGCCCGTTTTGAGGTTCTGCAGCACGGACTCCTTCGCCACGGTCGTCGTCTGCGTATGCGTCCGGATGTTGAGCGTGGTGAGCAGCACCATCAGATAGGCGGCGCAGACCATGGTGAAGACCCAAGAGAAGCCGACCGCCGCCAGCAGCAACCCGCCCATCGCCGGGCCAAGGGACCTGGTCAGGTTGAAGCCCGTTGAGTTGAGCGCGATGGCGTTCATCAGGTCCTGGCGCGGCACCAGGTGCGGGATAAGGGCGTGGCGGTTCGGGTTATTGATTGACCAGAGGGTGCCGAAACCGGCGGAAACGGCGATGAGATGCCACAGCTCCAGCTTGTGGCTGAACCCCAGGCTGGCCAACACCGCCCCGCAGAGGGCGGAGCCGAGCTGGCTCGTCGCCAGCACCCTTGTCCGGTCGTACCGATCGGCTAGGACCCCGCCGATGGGCGTGATGATCAGGGTCGGGAAGGCCCGCGCGGCGGCGATGACGCCCACCCAGTAGAACTCTGACGTGAGCTCCACCACCTGCCAGGAGATGGCCACCTGCTCCAGCCACTGGCCGGAGCTGATGATTAGGATGCCGATCCAGAGCACCCGGAAATCGCGGTGGCGGAGGGAGCGGAAGGTGCGGCCGCCGAAGCCGCTGGAAGCAGAAGGGGCGGCCGAAGATGGTGAGCCGGTTGGAGTGTCCGTAAGATGCCTTCGCTGTGCCGGGGAGCGGCGCACAGCCTCTTGAAGAATTGTAGCCCTCCATCCTTCTGTGTCAACGACGAAGGGGTCCCGCGGGCCGCCGCACAACGCGCCCTAGACAAGCGTTACAGCAACGGTATCATGGGCGGCGCACGCTATACTGTTGCCACCTTCGCCAGGAGGACCCCCGTGGTTGATTATGCACGCCTCGCCCAATCCAACCTGAACGTCCAAGTCCAGGACAAGATCGCCGTCATCACCATCAACCGGCCGGAGCGCATGAACTCCATCACCACGGAGCTGCACTCCGCCCTGGAAGACGTCTTCGTTATGCTGAACCAGGACGATCGCGTCCGCTGCGCCATCCTTACCGGCGCCGGGAGCCGGGCCTTCTGCGCCGGGGCCGATGTGAAGAACATGGCCAGCCGCAATGAGAATCCGAACGAGGCGAAGCCCCTGGGGAACATCCTCCGCAACGCCAAGTGGGTCATTCACAACTTCTTGAACCTGGAAGTCCCCATCATCGGCGCCATCAACGGCGATGCCGTGGGCCTGGGCTCCACCCTCGCTGTCATGTGCGATGTCACCGTCATGTCGGAGACGGCGCGCATCGGCGATACCCATGTCAAGATCGGCCTTGTGGCCGGCGATGGCGGCGCCCTCATGTGGCCCTTCCTGATCGGCATGAACCGGGCCAAGGAGTTGCTCTTGACCGGCCGCCTGATCAAGGGGACGGAGGCGGAGCGGATCGGCTTGGTCAACTACGCCGTCCCGCAAGACCAGGTCATGCCTAGGGCGATGGAGCTTGCGACTGAGCTCGCCAACGGCGCGCCCATGGCCGTCCGGTGGACCAAGGCCGCCCTGAACCAGCACATCTGGCGCGAGGTCGTCAACACGCACCACTTCTCCCTCGGCGTGGAATCGCTCACCGCCGCCTCCGAAGATACCAAGGAGGCGGCCAAGGCCTTTGTGGAGAAGCGGACGCCCACCTTCAAGAACCGCTAGGCCCTTCGCACCCGCTCCATGCCGCCGCCTGCGCAATCGCTGTCAGGACTTACCGTCCTCGATCTCACCTGGGGCATCGCCGGCCCCTATTGCTCCAAGGTCCTGGCCGGGTTGGGCGCTGAAGTCATCAAGGTTGAGCGCCCAAGCGGCGGCGACCCTTCGCGCTCCGCAGGCCCCTTCGTGAGCGACCAGCCTTCGCTGGAGACGGGCGTCTTGCACCTGGACCTCAACCAGGGGAAGAAGAGCCTGACGCTCAATCTGAAGTCAGCCGTGGGTCGGGACATCGTCAGATCCCTGGCTGCAACGGCGGACATCTTCCTCGAGTCCTTTCACCCTGGAGTCGTCCAGCGCCTGGGCCTGGACTTCGATGCCGTCCGCCGGGCGAATCGCCGCATCACCTATCTTTCCCTCTCCAACTACGGCCAGGACGGCCCATACCGCGACTACAAGACGAGCGATATGCTGCTCTTCGGCGGCGCGGGGGAGATGAACAGCACCGGCCTCCCGGAGCGCACGCCGATCCGCCTGGGTAACTACACCCAACAGTACCAATCGGGCAATATGGCGGCGGCCGCCGCCCTCATCGCCTACTACGGCACCCGCGACGGCAGCGATGGCCAGTACATAGATATGTCGCTCTATGAGACCACCGCCAGCAGCGTGGACCGGCGCATGCAGTACATGGTCTCCTACGCCTATACCGGCAGGCCCGGCCAGCGCCGCGATAGCGTCTACTCCCACTACCCCACGGGCAACTACCCTTGCAAGGACGGCTTCTACGATATCTTCGGCGGGCCGCAGTTCTTCACCCGCATCCTGGACATGATGGGCATGCCGGAAGTGGCCAAGGACCCGCGCTTCTCCACGCCCAAGGACCTGGTGGACGTGGTCCGCAAGGATGAGTTCGACTCCATCTTCCTCCCGTGGGTTACCCAAAAGACCATGCGCGAGCTGCTCAAGCTCTCCCAGCAGTACAGCGTCTACGCCGCGCCCATCTTCACGCCCAAGGACGTCTACGAAGACGAGCACATGAAAGCCCGGGGCTTCTTTCTAGAGGTAGACCACCCGGTGGTCGGCAAGGCCCTTTTGCCGGGGGAACCGGCCAAGATGTCCGCGACGCCCTACCAGGTGCATCCCGCACCGACTTTGGGCCGGCACAACGAGGAAATCCTGGTGGGCCGCCTGGGCTATAGCCGCCACGATACGGTCGCCCTTCGCCAGGCGGGGGTTATCTAGCCGTGGCGAAACTTTCCCAAGAAGGCGTCCGCATCCTCGACGGTCTATCGCCTCTCCCTCGATGGGAGAGAGCCTGCGCTGAGCCTGCCGAAACGAACTCGCAGCGCGAGAGGAGATGGTGATTGCTGTGTCGCGACTTCCCCTAGAAGGCGTCCGCATCCTCGATATGACCGTCGTCGTCGGCCCGCCCTGGGGCACCATGCTTCTTGCCAACATGGGCGCCGAAGTCATCCACGTGGAGTCCACGCAGTCCTTCCCCAGCACCACGCGAGGCTACACGGCTCACCCGGTGAAGGAGACCGTCCCCTTCATGGGAGCCGTCGGCCGCGGCTACCCCAACCTCGATCCCGGTTCCCGTCCCTGGAACCGCTTCGGCGCGTTCAACGGCACCAACCACAACAAACTCGGCATGACGGTGGACCTCCGAAACGAGACGGGCCGCCGGCTCTTCCGCGATCTCGTCCGCGTCTCGGACATCGTGGTGGACAACGTCCCCGGCCTGGTGGACAAGCTGGGCATCAACTATGCCGGCCTCCGCGCCGTGAAACCGGACATCATCTGCATGTCCGTGGCCGGCATGGGCGCCTGGGGCCCGTACAAAGACCAGAAGGGCTTCGGCATCCACTTCGAGGAGATCATCGGCCACGGCTGGCTGCGCGGCTATGCGGAAGACCACCCGGACTCCGTCACCAACGCCGTCCCCTCGGACCCGGCGGCGGGCGCCGCCATGTGCTGGCTCGCCATCGCCGCCCTGCGCCATCGCGACCGCACCGGCCAGGGCCAGTTCATAGACCTCTCCATGGGCGAATGCTATGTCCATCACCTCGCCTCCGCCTTTGTGGACTATGCCCTCACCGGGCGCATCCAGCGCACCCTGGGCAACCATCACCCCTGGATGGCGCCGCACTTCTGCTACCCCACTAAGGGCGAAGACCGCTGGATCAATATCGCCGCCGGCGGCGATATTGAATGGCGAGCCTTGGTGCAGGTGATGGGCAACCCGGCATGGGCGCAGGAGCGACGCTTCGCCACCTGCCTGGGGCGGCTCAGGAATCAGGGCGAGATAGACGGCCATATCACCGAATGGACGAAGCAGAACGACCGCTACGAGCTTCAGGAGCGGCTACAGCGGGCAGGCGTCGCCGCCTTCGTCGTCACGGACAACGCCGACCAGTACCGCGACCCTCAGCTTGTCCACCGGGGCTACTTCCGCACAGTCACGCATCCCGATTCCGGCACCCATGAATACCCCTTCCAGTACTGGAAGGTCTCCGGCACTCCCTGGGAGTTGCGCCATGCCGCGCCGCTCCTTGGCGAAGATAACCCCTACGTCTACCGCGACCTCCTCGGTGTCACCGAGCCACGCTACAAGGAGCTAGAGGCCTCCGGCCACATCGGCATGGAGTACGCGCCGCATATCCCGTAGGATTCCAAAGGGAGGGGCAAAAGGCAGCCGAAAGACCCTGGGCTTAGCTTTTTCTTTCGTACCTTTGCATATACGCTACTATCTTGCCAAAGTTTTCCGACTGGGATTTCATTGCAGCAATCCCATGTCGAGCCGCAAAACTAATTTCCTCTCCGTTTTTAAGGGCTCCCCCGCCCTAGGATTTTCTTGGACACGGAATTGGGCATGATGCCACAAACTCAAGGAGGTGTCCATGATGGATGGAAAGGGCGAGGGAGCACTTGATCGAGGCCGCGTTGAGCGAGGGAGATTCTCCTCTCGGCGCAAGAGCGGAGCGGTGATGCGGCTGCTGCATGGGGAAGAGTTGGACGCGCTGTCCCGGGAGTTGGGCGTCACGGCGGCGACCC
>VGPF01000062.1 GCA_016875535.1 Chloroflexota bacterium | reverse complement strand
AGGGAATATAGCATACCGGAGGGAGGGGGAGGTGCAGAAGGGAAAGAAAAGGCCCCCGGTGATCGGGGGCCTTTGAGATTCTGGAGCGGAAGACGGGATTTGAACCCGCGACCCTCTCCTTGGCAAGGAGATGCTCTACCGCTGAGCCACTTCCGCATGTTGCGACCGCGATGGTGCCGAGGGAGAGACTCGAACTCTCACGGGTTGCCCCACCACCCCCTCAAGATGGCGTGTCTGCCAATTCCACCACCTCGGCATGGAACCGCGCTTGTGAGGGAGCGGGCCTATCCTCCCTGTGCACAGAACCCAATCAGAGCGGGGAACGGCTGCCTGATTGGACTATGGTCAATGATAGACGCGCCTCAGGCGGGATGTCAAGAAGAGGGCGTCGCTCGCGAGGGGTGTTCGAACCTGTTGGGGAAGAAGATCAGATGGCAGTGAACCACGGCCCACTCGCAGGGTCGCCCTCGCGCAGCTCGGAGGCCATAGGCCGCGCTCGAGGTCGCTTCGGTGGACGCAGCGCAGGCGCTTTGTTCATGTTGCTCGACGACGTGCACAGAGTGAGGAGGGCCAGCGGCGACGCCATGCAACCGACCAAGCGCCCGCAAGCGCGACTAACGCTATAATGACCTATCGCTCCGGCGTCCCGCCGAGGCGGCACTACACGATACAGGGAGGGCACTATGGCAGTGGAAGTGGGCCAGATGGCCCCTGACTTTACCCTTCCTTCCCACGACGGCCAGAAGATTACGCTGAGCCAGTATCGCGGGAAGCAAGCGGTCGTCTTCGCCTGGTATCCGGCGGCGTTCACCGCCGGGTGAGCCAGCCAATGCTCCTCGCTCCACCGCGCCGGGAAGCGGTTCGAGGAGAAGGGCGCTCAGGTATTGAGCGCGAGTTGCGATAGCCAGTATGCCAACAAAGCATTCGCGATAGGGCTGGGCGGGGTGACACATCCGATCGTGAGCGATTGGCACCCCAAGGGGAAGGTGGCCCAGGAATGGGGCGTGTACAACGCCGACCGCGGGCTGCCGATCCGGTCGGCCTTTGTCATAGACAAAGAAGGCATCGTGCGGTTCAAGAAGATCTACACAGGTGAGCTGCCGACGCCGGAGGAGTTGCTGGCGGAGCTGGACAAGCTGAAGTAGAGGCCTTCACCCTCATCTCTCACTTCTCCGATGCAGCATCGGAGGACTTTAGGATGACAACAAGAGCCTCCCCGAGCTACGGGGAGGCTCTTGTTTGACGGGACATGCGGTGATCCTCCTCGTTTTTCGGGCCGAATCATCCCACAAAAAGTCTCATTCCATTTGGACCAGCTTTCGGGGAGGGGACCAGCCATTCGTCCATCTCAGTGACACTCGACACGTATAGTCACGTCGTACCTCATTTACAGAAAGTTGTGGCAGAGACTTTCGAGAGTCTGCTACAGAAAGCACGGCAAAAAGCGGCAGTCGGGTAAGATGGCGGCAAATTGGCGGCAGAACGGCCACCGGGTTGCACACCTTGGGTGGCCGTTCAACAGATTCAAAAGAATGGCACGAGCGGCAGGAATTGAACCCGCAACCTGCGGTTTTGGAGACCGCTGCTCTGCCAATTGAGCTACGCTCGTAAATCAGGTGAGCAACGCTCGCGCCAGAAGCCCAGTATAGGCGCGCCCACCTCTGGGCGTCAAGGCGAACCAGGCGCTTTTTGCTTGACGCTTCTGAGCATGGGTGCGACAATTCTTGAAGAGTCCTTTTCATCTTTCCAGCAGGCGGGCTTTGCCTTGCCAACTGAAGAACATTTCTCTGAGGGCGGCGTTGTCTACCGGGAGTCCGAACGAGGGATCGAAGTCATCCTCTGCGGCCGGGTGAAGCCTCTACTGTGGAGCCTACCGAAAGGGACGCCCGACGATGGCGAATCACCCGAGGCTACGGCGTTACGTGAAGTGCGCGAGGAGACTGGCCTCCAGATCGCCATCGAGCGCGACCTGGGGGAGATCGAATACTGGTTCCAGAAGCCGGGCGCCCGCGTGCACAAACGCGTGAAGTTCTATCTGATGATTCCGACAGGCGGCTCGGTGGATGACCACGACCCAGAGTTCGATAGGGTGGAGTGGTTCGAGGGTGAACAGGCGCTCGCGACGATGACATACACGAACGAAAAGGAAGTGATGGAGCGCGCGCTCCGCTTCCTCCGCGAACGAAAGGCCCGCGGTGTTACAGCAAGTCAGTAAGGTCCTCATCCGCGAGAAAAAGCTCTCCGATTCGGCCAACGACTATGCGTGGGCGATAGACCCCGAGTTGTGCCGCCTGGACGCCACGGTCCCGCTCTCCATGTCCTTCCGGGACGCGCTGATGATGTACGAGGAGGAACTCCTCTACCCCGCACCGCGCCGCAAGCGCTTTGCCGTAGACACGGCGGATGGGACGCACATCGGCAATTGCATGTTCTACGACGTTGACGAGGCGAAGGGCCAGGCTGAGCTGGGCATCATGATCGGCAACCGGCGCTACTGGAGCAAGGGCTACGGGACGGAGGCGGTGAAGGGGCTCCTGACGCTCATCTTCGCCAAGACCAAGCTGAACCGCATTTATCTGCACACGCTGGAGTGGAACATCCGCGCGCAGAAGGCCTTCAAAAAGGCCGGTTTCACCGAGATAGGCCCCGTGCGCCGCAACGGGTATGATTTCATCGAGATGGAGATCACGCGAGGGCAGTGGGAAGAGATGCGCAGAGGCGAGGACTCACCAGCGCAGACTTCATAAGCATTTCTCCTTCAAACAAAAAGGCCTGCGCCGGAACCGGCGCAGGCCTTTTTGCTTTTCTCGATGGCCTTCACTAGGCCTTAGGCGTCTGGGGCGGGGCTGGGTTATACATATCCTTGCCGAGAGTCGTGGGCAGGAGCTTGGCGATCTCCTCGATAGTCCACATGCCACCCAACTTTTCGATGGTGCGCTCGGCGTGGGGATTCTCGAGCAGGGAGACCTGGCCGGCCTGGACGTAGAAGAACTGGCCGGTGATGAACTTGGCCTCGTCCGTGCAGAGGTAGACGACCATGGGCGCGATGTCCGCAGGGGAGTCCACAAGCACCGGGGCGGAAGAGGCGGTGGCCGAGGCTTCGCCCATGACGCGGGTGACGCCGGAGGTCTTGGCCTTCTCCCTGGATTCGGCGCTGACGGTGGCGGTGAGGCGCGTGGCCGCCGCAGGCGCGATGCCGTTCACCGTGACGCCGTATTTGAAGACGTCCTTGGAGACGGTGCGGACAAAGCCCGCGATGCCGTCCTTGGCGGCGCCGTAGTTGGCCTGGCCGGCGTTGCCGTACATGCCGGAGAGGGAGGAGAAGCCGATGATGGCGCCGCTCTTCTGCTGGCGCATAACCATGGTGGCCGGCCTGCCGATGCAGAACATGCCTTTGAGGTGGACGTTGATAACGGAGTCCCACTCCTCTTCCGTCATGTTGTAGACCATGCGATCGCGGAGGATGCCCGCGCAGTGGACGACGATGTCCAGCCTGCCGAAGGTGTCCAGGGCGGTCTTGACGATGCTCTCGCCGCCCGCGACGGTGGCGACGCTCTGGTAGTTGGCCACGGCATCGCCGCCGGCCTTCTTGATCTCTGTGACCACCTCGTCTGCCGGGGTCTGGGATGCGCCGCCGCCGATGGTATCGCCGCCCAAGTCGTTCACTACCACTTTCGCGCCCTGCTGGCCCAGGAGGAGGCAGACTTCGCGGCCTATGCCTCGGCCGCCGCCGGTGACGATCGCTACTTTGCCTTTGAGATGCTGTTTCATAGGTGTGTTTCCTTAGGAGGTGTGCCTAGCCGGCCTTCTGCGTAGCCGATTGCGACTGCCCGGCACCGGCGGCCTGGGTAGCCAGCGCCTGGGCGGTGGACTGCATGAGCGCTGGCGGGACCACAAGGCCCATGCGCCCTCTGCGCTGGGGAACCCATTCGATGAGTTCATCTACGGTCCAGCGGCCCGGCTTAAAGATGGTCTTGGCGGGGCGCGGCGGAGCGACGAGGGAGATGACACCGCCGCCGACAAAGATGGCCTGGCCGTTCATGAAGCCCGCCTTTTCGCTGGCGACATAAGCGACCACGGGAGGCACTTCGGCAGGGTTCATCTCCACCACCTGCGGATCATAGCCGAAGCCTTCGCGGACAACGCCGATGGCATCGCGCCGGGCTTTGGAGGCCAGGTAGTCCTCGGTCAAGGTCATGCGCGTGGCGGCCATGGGGGCAATGGTATTGGCGGTGACGCCGTAGCGGCCCAGGTCCAGGGCCACGACCTTGGTGAAGCCGGCGATGGCCGATTTGGCCGTGGAGTAGTTGGCCTGGCCGATGTTGCCATAGAGGCCGGAGGTGGAGGTGAAGGTGATGATGCGCCCGTAGCGCTTCTGCCGCATGATAACGGAGGCGGGCTTCACCACCGTGAAGGTGCCTTTAAGGTGAGTGGCGATGACGGCGTCCCACTCCTGCTCCGTCATGTTGAAGATCATGCGGTCGCGGAGGATGCCGGCGCAGGTGACGACGATGTCCACGGTGCCGAAGGCGTCCAGGGCAGTCTTGACGATATTCTCACCGCCCTGCATGGTGGCGACGCTATCGTAGTTGGCGACTGCGGCGCCGCCCTTCTGCTTGATCTCGTCCACCACGATGTCCGCGGCCTTGTGGGAGGTACCGGTGCCATCGGTGGCGACGCCCAGGTCGTTCACGACGACCTTGGCGCCCTGTTCCGCCAGCGCCATGGTGACTGCCTTGCCCAGTCCACCACCCGCGCCGGTGACAACTGCTACTCTGCCCTTCAACCAATCGCCCATAGAGGCCTCCTATCAAAGAATCGAAGATTCCAGTGTTTTCGCTTACTTTCGCACAGGAAGGATGACGGTGGCCGAGCCGGGGGTCGTCTTTTCTCCCTTGCCGTTCTCCATCCAGATCTCGCAATCCACCATGTGCTTGCCGTCTTGCACGTACTTCTTGGTCACCTTGCCACGGCAGGTAAGGGGGTCGTTCGGGTAATCCATACCGCGATACTGGACGGCCAGCTTCCTGAGGGCGCCGTGCTCGCCCGCCCAATCGGTCATCAGCTGGCCCAGAAAGGCGTTCTTGAGGGCGCCGTGGACGATGATGCCGGTGAGGCCGGTGCCGATGGCGAAGTCCTTATCGTAGTGGATCTGGTAGAAATCGCCGGAGGCCCCTGCATACATCACCAGCTGCTGGCTGGAGACGTTCTTCTTGAGCGCGGGGATATCCATCCCCTCTTTCACATCGTCCCAGTAGACCTGTCCTGCCATATGCTCTCTCCTGAAGCGCGGTGCGATTTTTAGTAAAGGATGCGGGTGGACGTCTGGGTGCAGGCCACTTTGCCATTCTGGAGCTTATAGCTCTGAATCATGGTGACAAAAAGCATCTCACCCATGCTGCCCTGGCGGAGCTTGAAGCCGCCGTACTTGGCGGTAACCGACACCTTATCGCCGACTCGGACGGGCTCGAAGTACTCCCACTCGCTGCCGCCATCCAGGACGCGCTTGTAGGGCGTTTTAGCCTGGGCGTCAGGCAGGGAGCCGGAAAAGAGGGCGCGGCAGAAGGTTGGCGGGGCGATGAGCGCGCCATGCCGCCCCTTCTTGGCCGCCTCTTCGTCCTTGTAGGCGGGGTTCGTATCGCCAATGGCCTCCGCGAACCGCTTCACGTGGCCCTTTTCAACGTCATAGGTGACCGGCGCGGACTCAAGGCCGACGAGCTTCTCCAGCTCGGCCATCATCGCCTTCGTATCGGACATGACAGTACCTCGTGCGCGAAAGTAGGAGGAGGAACGTTGCTGAGGAAACCTGGCGAAATATAGCGTTCCGCATCTGAGCCGTCAATGGCAAAAGGGGTAGGCGGACGCCTGGGCGGCTCTCCCCCGACTTTACAACACCAGGGCCGCCTCTTATAATTCGGGGTAGCGGGGGCGTCCTGATTGGCACATCGGGACGCTTCTGGTTTTCTCCGGAGGCGTTATGCCCCACCAACCGGTCTATCTAACTGGAGAGGGACTCGCGAAGCTGAAGGCGGAGCTCGAGCACTTGATGAACGAGCGGCGCCCTGCCGTGGCCGCGCGCATCCAGGCCGCGAAGGACCTGGAGAGCACCGTGAACAACGCCGAGTACGACGATGCCAAGAACGAGCAGGCATTCGTGGAGGGGCGCATCCTGGAGATAGAGAATATCCTCTCCAGCGCCACCGTGGTCCACCATGAGCAGCACCGGATCATCGAGATCGGCTCCACGGTGAAGGTGAAGGGCAAGGACGGCGCCGACGACACCTACACCATCGTGGGCAGCAGCGAGGCCGATCCCCTGCACGGCCGCATCTCCAACGAGAGCCCCGTTGGGCGGGCGCTCCTTGGCAAGAAGGTGAGGGACGAGGTCAAGGTCAAGACCCCCGCCGGCGAAATGAAGCTCAAGATCACCAAGATCAGTTAGTTTCCCTTCGTCTTGAGCCGGGGTCTCCCGGCCCACGCCCATGCTCTCCATCGAACTCATCCGCAAAGACCCCGCCGCAGTCCGTCGCGCTTTGGCCCGGCGGCATGACGATTCGTCCATCGAGCCCATCCTGCAGATAGACGAGCGCCGCCGCGCCCTGCTCACGGAGGCGGAGGGCCTGCGCGCCCGCCGCAACGAAGTGAGCAAGCAGATCGGCAAGATGAACCCCAAGCCGCCCGACCTCATCGCGGAGATGCGGCAGGTGGGCGATACGATCAAGGAGCTGGAAACGCAGGTGACGGCGCTGGAGCAGGAGCAGCGAGACGCCCTCCTGCGCCTGCCCAACATCCCGCGCGACGGCGTGCCCGACGGCCCGGATGCCTCCGCCAATAAAGAGGTGCGCCAGTGGGGCGCGCGGCGCGACTTCGCCTTCAAGCCCCAGCCGCACTGGGAAATCGCCGCCAAGCTGGGCATCATAGACTTCGCGCGCGGCCAGAAGATCTCCGGCTCGCGCTTCTATATCCTGCAGGGCCGCGGCGCCAAGCTCCAGCGCTCCCTGATCCAGTGGATGCTGGACCGCCACGTCTCCCGGGGCTACACGGAGGTCTACCCTCCCTATATGGTGCGCGAGCAGGTGGTCTACGGCTCCGGCCAGCTCCCTAAGTTCCGGGACAACCTCTACCGCGATGCCGAAGAGGACTACTGGATGGTGCCCACGGCCGAGGTGCCCATCACCGGCATGTACGCCGATGAGATCCTCCCGCCGGGGACGGCGCCCATCCGCCACGCCGCCTACACGGCCTGCTTCCGCAGGGAGAAGATGTCCGCCGGGAAGGATATCCGAGGTATCAAGCGCGGCCACCAGTTCGACAAGGTGGAGATGTACAAGCTGGTTCCGCCGGAGACGTCCGGCGAGGAGCTGAAGGCGCTGGTGGCAGACGCGACCTCGCTCGCCGAGGAGCTGGAGCTGCCGTACCGCCTGCTGCAGCTCTGCACCGGCGACTTGGGCTTCGCGGCGGCGGAGTCGTACGACATCGAGCTGTGGGCGCCGGGCTGCAACGAATGGCTAGAGGTCAGCTCCTGCAGCAACTGCGGCGATTTCCAAGCACGCCGGGCGAATGTCCGCTTCCGCCGGGAGGCCAACGCCAAGCCGGAGTTCGTCCACACCCTCAACGGGTCCGGGCTGGCGCTCCCCCGCGTGATGATCGCCATCCTGGAGACCTACCAGGAGGGGGACGGCTCCGTGACGGTGCCGAAGGCCTTGCGCCCCTACACCGGGTTCGATACGATTCCTGTGTCACCTCGGTAGTCCCGGTCCGCGGAGAGATGGTCCAGGTTCCCGCAAGAGCCTCAATTCTTCCCCATATCCCCACTTGACCGCCCAAGACATTGCGGATCGGACTTCGCAAGACATCCCACACATCCGCCTCGCATCTCCGGGTCGCAAAGGGAGTCTCCCTCATGATCCACGAGCAAAATCATCGGGATATTGCGCCGAGTGGCAATCGCTTGAGTTCCACTAACCCTGCTTACTCCTGCCGTAGATGACACTTGCATATGTCCACCCCCGGAACTCTTTGGTATTGCCGACCTGCCTGGGTCCGGCTACTCCACATGGCGGTTTACAGTCAAATTACTGTCAACGAACCTGGACGACTAGGGATGCTGGCACCAAGCCAAGGCTGGGCTGGCCCTCATAGCCCAAGCGGACGACGCGCCCTTGGGAGTTGGACAGTTTTCCTGCTCTCATTACAATGAGAATGGCCCAGATGGAGAGATGGCAGAGCGGACTATTGCGACAGTCTTGAAAACTGTTGTGGCCTTCGGGTCACCGTGGGTTCGAATCCCACTCTCTCCGCCACCTTTTTCACAGATGTGCAACGTATCCAACTAGGTTCCCCCGCATCGACATCGGTCGAGGGCATAATTCTCATTTGCTAACAGATTTGCTAACAAGGTCGTCTTTGTTCTCCGCCGATGGATTGCCACCGATTATGTCATCTAGCCGCTCTGCCGCCGCCGCTTGCAGACCTGGGGTTACGTGACTGTACGTGTCCAAGGTAATCCCAATGTTTGAATGGCCCAAGCGTTCACTGACAACCTTGGGATGTACGCCCGCCTTTAGCATCAGAGAAGCGTGTGTATGACGACTCATGTGCAAGTGCGCTTTGATGCCTAGTCGGTCACATATGCCTTTGAACGCGTGAGTAAACGTATCAGGCGACAATGGGCGTCCATCGGGCCGAGCAAACACGTAGTCGTGGTCTGTCAGAATCCTACCCATGAAGGTTGCTCTAGCCGCTTCGCTCTCCCGATGTTTTTGGAGCAAGAGGGCGGCCTGAGGGCCAAGAGCGATATTTCGCTTGCCTCTCTTTGACTTCGGAGGTTCAGTGATTGTCATCCCTCCTTTGACAATGTGAAGGGCCTCAACTACCGATAGGGTCGCACCCAAGACATCCACATTGCCCCACCGGAGGCCACACAACTCACTTCTTCGCATGCCAGTGAGTGAACCGCCCCGGGAAAAGTGGAGGCTATTATCCTTGAGAGGAGGAAGCCATGACACGACCGGGACGGTATCCAGCGGAGGTGCGAGAGCGGGCGGTGCGCTTG
>VGPF01000061.1 GCA_016875535.1 Chloroflexota bacterium | reverse complement strand
GCCCCACAGCGCCCTCGGCTACCGCCCGCCAGCGCCTGAGGCGATGTTGCCACGACTGGCGTTCAGCAGTTCCGCCGGACTAATATAGCGAGTGGTACAAAGTCTGGGGGCAGGTCAGAACAGCAGGACGCCACCCTTGATGCGGCGCGTCGCAAAGACCTCATCCTCCAGCTCCAGCGGGCCATCATAGACGAGGCGGCCGTCATTCCCGTCTACTACGGCCAGACCTTCTACGGCTGGCAGCCCGTGGTGAAGAACCACCCCAAGTGGGTCTTCTCCTTCGGCCCACAGTGGAAGTACGACACCGTCTGGCTCGATAGGTAGCCAGTAGGCTAAGCACAGAAAAAAAGAGGCCCGCCGTTACGGCGGGCCTCTTTTTTTATCCAGGCTGATGCCTATCTTAGATCGCCCCGTGCTCCCGCAGCTTCGCGATCTGCTCCCAGGAGTAGCCGAACTCCTGCAGCACTTCCTCCGTATGCTCGCCGAACTCCGGGGCCGTCTTCCGGGCGTGCCCCGGCGTCTCGCTCAGCTTTAGGGGGACGCCTACCTCGCGAAGGTCGCCGTGGATCGGGTGCTTTACCGTTGTGATGTACTCGTTGGCGATCACCTGGGGGTCGTTCGGCAGGTCGGCGTAGGATTGCACCGGCCCGCAGATCACGTCGTTGGCCTTCAGCAGCTTCAACCACTCCTCGCGCGTCTTCGTCGCAAAGGTCTTGTCCATGATCTTGATGACCTCGACGCAGTTCTTGCTCCGCTCGCCCATGGTGGCGAAGCGCGGGTCATCCTTGATGTGGTTCAAGCCCAGGGCATTGCAGACTCCCGGCCACCATCGGTCGCTCTGGACGCATCCCAGGGCCACCCACTTCTCGTCGCCGCACTTATAGATATTGAAGAGCGGGTTCCCGTTCTGTGTGCGGGGACGGGTCAGCGGCAGGTCGCCGTTCATCAGATAGGAGTTGATGGCCAGGGCCTGGAGCATCAGCTGGCCCCCAAGTTGGGAGGTCTGCATATGCTGGCCCACGCCGAATCGCTCCCTGGAGATGATGGCCAGCAGGATACCGTAGGCCAGGGTGATCGCCCCCGTTTGGTCGGAGAGGCCCGCATAGGAGCGGTAGATCGGCTCCGCCTCGCCCAGGTTCAGCAGCCACAGCAGGCCGCCGCGCCCCTGGCCCAGGATGTCAAAGACTCCGTCCTTGGCGTCAGGCCCCTTGGGGCCGAAGCCGCTGACGGAGGCGTAGACAATCTTGGGGTTCACCTTCTTCACGGCCTCGTAATCAATCCCTAGCTTCTCCACCACGCCCACTCGGAAGTTCTGCGCCACCACATCCGCCTTCTTCGCCATCTCCAGGAAGAGCTTCTTTCCCTCCGGGTGCTTCAGGTTCAGCGTCATGCTTCGCTTGTTGCGGTTCATCGTCTGGAAATAGTGGCTCACCTTGCGAGTGACGTTCGCCCCCGCCGCCGCCATGTTGCGACCGGGGTCTCCCTTGTCCGGGTCCTCGATCTTGATGACGTTCGCTCCCATGTCAGAGAGCATGACCGTTGCCCAGGGGCCGTTCTGCCAGATGGTCAGGTCAAGGATCGTGATGCCGTCGAGCGGTGAGCGTTGCATAGGTCTCTCCGAAAGGGGAGTGGGAAGCGTTGTCTGAGTGCGAGGCTACTCTAGGGGCGCAAAAGAGGAGTGTCAAGAAGGGCGCTCCCCTTCTGTGCCATCCGCCACTTGCGTATCCCTATACCCCTCCGCGAGAATCAAACCGCCGGAAGCGACTTGGATAGCCCCAACACGAGATATGCCGGCAAATAAACATGAGGAGTGGCGGAGATGACACAGGCAGCAGTGGCAAGCAATGCAGCGGCGGCAAAGCGGGACTTCACGGAGGTCGAGCTCCTTGAGATGATGGCCCGCTATGCGGAGATGCGCGACCAGGCGAACTGGTGCGGCTCATTCCAGAAAAGCATCGGCACGACGATCAAAGAGTGGCTCGCCAAGCACGGCGGCCTTCTCACAGACCATGAGCGCGGCACTATCGCCCGCCTCCAGCTGCGCGGCGGTGGCCCAGAACTCGATGTCACCGCCCTCGCCGCCCGCGACCCCGGCCTCCTGGCGAACCTCGCCAAGCACGGCTGCCTGAAGCTGAATTTTCAGGCATTCAAGGAGCAGGCGGCCCTTCACGCCTCCACCAAGCGCTACCTCTACCCGGGCAAGGACACCATTGCCCTCGTCGTGGAGACCAAGGCCGACCGGGAGCGGCAGGCGGAGGCGTTACAGCGTGGGTAAGCGTTGACTTCCTCGTGCGTTGAATTTTCAATGGAGTAGTCGTGGTGCTACTCTCCTCTTCTCCCTCGATGGGAGAGGAGAGGGTGATTTCCCCCATAACTTCGCTTCTGGTGTGACAATGGGGTGAGACTGCCGGAGGAGAGCAAAGCGGTGAAGTGCGTGATCTGCAAGCAGGGGAAGACACGTCCCGGCATGGGAACGGTAATCCTTGAGCGCGGCAAGACGACCGTCGTCATCAAGAAGGTTCCCGCCGATATCTGCGACAACTGTGGCGAGGCCTAATACGAGGGAGAGATCACCGCGAGGCTTCTTGAGATCGCTGAAGAGGCCGCCTGGTCCGGCGTCCAAGTGGATGTCCGTGATTTCGTCGCGGCCTAAGCCGGTTCACTCTAGCCCTTTCCCTTCTTCTCCCGCTCCTGCTGCAGCAAGATGCGCATCTGCACATTGATGCGCATCCGCACGAACTGCGCCATCTGCACCGCCACGTAGAGCGCGCCGCAGATCACTGCCAGCACAACGAACGCAGGGATCGGCTTGCTGGGCGCGACCACGCCCCCAAGCACAAGGATGCCGATGAGCACGATGAGGATCGTGCCCCGGATGCGGGCCGCCCGCACCGTCGGCGCCAGGACATCTACCCACTTGGGAGCCTGGATGTGTGGGACGGAGGGTGGCTTGTTCTTCATGGCCATAGTCTACCTGCCCTGCACTACGTGAACGCCCTGAACGCCGCATAGAGCGCGAAGGCGAAGACAAGGAAGAGCGCGACACCCCCAAGGATGACGAAGCCCACCACCGTTGCCGCCACGCGCCGCTGATAGATTACCAGGGGCATCCCGCGCTCCGGCATCGCCAGCCTGATGAGGAAGAGGGCGCTCACCGCGATCGCCGCTCCGCCCAGGCAGAGCCAGAGGACAAAGAGCGCCGGGCCTAGCTTCGCCCCGGCGGCGGTGACCAGCACGGCGGTGAAAGCCGCCCATAGCGCTAGGGCGAACTTGCCGGGATGGCGGAGGATGGTTGCCATGGAACCATTGTAGGGCCGCCGGCGGCCTTTGTGGGTCCCAGGCCAAGAGCTAGCGCGGCATCCCCAGCCCGCGCTGGGCGATGATGTTGCGCTGGATCTCGTTCGCGCCGCCGCCGATGGTGCCCAGCAGGCTCGATTCGTAGATCCACGTCAGCTGCCCGTCCAGCGGCGCATGCTTCGAACCTTCGTACAGCGCGCCCGTCGGCCCAAGGAGCGACATGGAGGTGTGCACCATCCGCACCTGCAGCTCGCTGCTCAGCACCTTGGTCATGGAAGCTTCGTAGTTCGGCACCTGGCCGTTGTCTATCATCCACATCACCTTGAAGGTCAGCAGGCGCGCCACGTGGAGGTCGGTGGCGATGTCCGCCAGCCGGTTCCGGACGATGGGATCGGAGAGGACGGGCCTGCCGTCGAGCTTCGTCTGCCTGCACAGCTTCACCAGGTCGTCGTAGGTGCGGCGGTACCCGGCCACGTGGCTGCCGATCATCACGCGCTCGAAGTCCAGCGCTACGGCGATATTGTAGAAGCCCATGCCGCGCTCTCCCACCATCTGTCGCTTGTTGACCCGCACGTTCTCCCAGAACGTCTGGTTCGTTCGCAGGCCGCCCAGGCACTCGATGGGTCGGATGGTGATGCCCGGCGTCTCCATCGGGATGATAAAGAGGCTCACGCCCTTGTGCTTGGCCTTGTCCGGGTCCGTGCGCGCGCCCATGAAGCAGATCTGGGAGTCCTGGGCGCCGGTGGTCCACATCTTGGTCCCGTTGATCACATAGTCGTCGCCGTCTTCCACCGCCCGCGTTTCCAGCGAGGCCAGGTCAGACCCGGCGTGCGGTTCGGAATAGCCGATGCACGTCTGGATCTCGCCACGCAGGATGCGGGGCAGGTACTCCTTCTTGAGGTACTCGGAACCGACTTTCATCAAAGTCGGGCCCACGATGTTCACTGCCATCAGGTGCTTGCCCATGGGGGCGCGGTTGTAGCCCATCTCCTCATGGAAGGCAAGCTGTTCGATGTAGTTCTTCCCCAGGCCGCCGTACTCCTTCGGCCAGCCGATGCCCAGCCACCCCTTCTTGCCCAGCTTCTTGCTGAAATCGTCGCTCCGGTTGCGGAACTCCGGAAGCTGGTCCCGGCGGGCCTTGGCATCCTCCGGCTTCCAGTTGTCCTTGAGCCATACGCGGACCTCTATGCGGAGCGCTTCTGCGGCCGGGCCGAAATCGAGATTCATCGTATTCCTCGTTGTCTCGCGGTATGCGTCCCGTCGTGTGCTGATGTATGATTGGGCCAATCTGCCCGTTTCAGGCGAAGTATAGCATACTGCATCCCTGTAACAAGATGAAATCGAGGTAGCGAGTATGCCCCCCAACGCCCCCCGTCCGCTCCCCTTTGCCGATACGGACACTAAGGCCTTTTGGGATGCTTGCAAGCGCCGCGAGCTGCTGCTCCAGCGCAACAGGGTCAACGGCCAGTACCGCTATCCCCCGGTGCCTGAGATCAACATCCCCTGCTACCAGGAGTGGGAATGGGTCAAGTCCGGCGGCAAGGGCAAGGTCTACACCTTCTGCATCCCGCACCACCCGGCGCATCCCTACTTCCGCGATAAGGTTCCCTACAACGTTGTCCTCGTCGAACTGGAAGAGGGCGTCCGCATCACCGCCAACCTCGTTGGCATTCCCAATGACCAGATCAAGATCGGCATGCCCGTCGTCGTTGATTTCGAAGATGCCTCGCCGGACGTGACCATCCCCTTTTTCAAGCCGGGGTAGATTCTTGCGCATGTTCTGATAGCGGCCTTCTGTGGGCCCGCTTATCGTAGGCGCAGCATATGCTCAACCTGGTAGGGGCTGTGGCTAAGCCCGGCCCGGTCTGGCAAGGAGTGCTTCCATGGACCTGCTCATCATCGAAGCCGCTATCAATGAGAACGTTCGCAAGGAAGAGAACGAGAATGTGCCCCTGACGCCGGAAGAGATCGCTCGGGATGCCGAGGAGTGCATCTCCGCCGGGGCCTCCATCATCCACTTCCACGCCCGCGACCCCAAGACCGGCGAGCCCCGGTACACCGACGCCTCTCTCTACGCCGAGGCGATGCGCCTCATCCGCAAGCGGTGCGACGCTATCTTCTACCCCACCTATAGCACGCAGTTCCCCATGCCGCAGCGCCACGCCCATGTGGAAGCCCTCGCCACCGATAAGGCGGTGCGCCTGGAAATGGCCACGACCGATATCGGCTCCGTCAATATGAGCCCCTTTGACGCCAAGGCCAAAACGTTCAAGCGCGATGGCGTCTACACCAACCTCCACGGCGACACCATCGCCTTTTTGGAGTTGGCGAATCGCCTTGGGGTCAAGCCCACCCTCGGCGCGCGAGAGCCGGGCCACTTGCGCCACATCCTCGCCTACCGGGAGATGAGCCTTCTCAAGGATCCCCTGGTGGTCAAGTTCATGTTCTATGACGATGCCCCTTGCGGACTGCCGCCCACTGCCTCCGGCCTAAAGGGCTGGATCAGCTCCATCCCGAAGGGGGTAGAAGTAGTCTGGTCCGTCCAGGCCTACGGGCGCTCGCATGCGATGCTGCAAGGGCTCGCCATTGCCCAGGGGGGCCACGTGCGCACCGGCATCGGCGATAACCCAAGGCTGGACGGGAAGAAGATGACGAACGCCCAGCAGGTGGAGCTCTTTGCGAAAGTGGCCAAGCGCCTGGGGCGAAAGGTCGCCGGCCCCAAAGAGGCGCGAAGGCTTATGGGGATGAAGCCCGCGTAGGTTCAGAGGGCAAGCGGCCGTATGGGCGCCACGATCGCCTGCGGATCGGTCTTCCAGTCCACGCCTGGGACATCTATATAGAGTTCGATCTCGTTGCCGTCCGGGTCTTCGATGTAGAGGCTGTGGGTCACCGTGTGGTCGCTGGCGCCGACGATGGGGACACCTGCCGCCTGCACCCGGTTCAGCGCCTCCCGAAGCTCTTGATCGGAGTCGCCCACCTTGAGGCCGAAGTGGTACATGCCCACTCGCCGTCCAGGGGGGATCGGCTGGGCGTTCGGCCCTACTTCGATGAGCAGGAGTTCGTGGTGGGTGCGCCCACTGGAGAAGACGGCTCCCCAGCCCATGGAGGCGACCTCCTTCCACCCGAGCACCTTCCCATAAAACTTCCTGGAGCGTTTGAGGTCACGGACATAAAGGACGACGTGTCCAAGCTCTTTGATTTCCATGGCGAGTGGCCTTTGCTATGTGATATCGCTTAGATGCGCAAAAGGTCGAAATCGGTTTGCGACCAGATTGAGGCATAAGTCTACAGCATAGAGGGGCGCGAACCCTTGCCTGGGGCTGTACTATGGCACTGCAGTCAGCGATGAAGGAGCCGCCATGACCAGAGGCAGCGTCTACACCCAGCATTCGCCCGTTCTGAAGCGGGAGCGGGGCCTGATCCGGGGGGTTATGGCGGTCAAGCTGCGGCCGGACGCCGCCCCGGAGAAGGTGCAGCGTTTCCTGGAGGCGTGGCAGGAGACGCCAGCCAAGGTCAAGGGCGTCCTGAAGGTCTGGGCCGGGAGGAATATCCCCGGCGGCGGGTGGGACTGGATACTGGACTCGGCGTACGATGGCTATACCGGCATCCTGGACTCGCGCAAGCATCCCTACGCCAAGGAGTTGAGGCGCTTTTACCCCGGCGGGGCGGACCAGGTTGTAGAGCGCACGGCGGCTACTTTCTTCAAGCCGTGGCGGCAGGCCATCCCCGAGCCTAGGATCAGGAACTGCATCAAGCGCACCCTGGTGATCAGGGTTATCCCCACCGCTTCGCCCAAGCTTTTCCGGGAGTTCGAGGAGCGGCTGGCGCAGATGCCCGTCTACATCAAGGGGATCCGCAACTGGGTGTTGAGCCACGACCTGGAGAACCACGAACTGCCAAGGTCTAAAACTGGGCCGGACCTCTGGACCCACGTTTGGGAGCAGGAGTTCCAGACGATGGACGGGTTCAAGAACGACTATATGACGCACCCCTTTCACTATGGCGTTGTAGACCCGTATTTCGACCCGGACGGGCCGATCTGTGTCGCCAAGGGGCATCTGCACACCTATTACGAGATGCCCAGCACAATCCTGGGTTGGAAGCCGTAGCCTTCCTGGCGCGGGAGCGGCGGCAGGAAGCTGACCGGAGGCAGGCTGATGCGCCTTCTTTTGAAATGGTTCACCTTTTGGCACATCTTCTTCTATCGCCTCACCCGGGGCAGACTTGGCGCGCACATGGGCAAGTACCCCATGGCCCTGGTGACGACGAAGGGTTGCAAGACGGGGAAATGGCGGACGGCGCCGCTGGGGTTCATGCCAGACGGCGAGCGCTATGTGCTGATCGCCTCGTACGGAGGCTCGCCTACGCACCCGGCCTGGTATTTGAACCTGGTCGCGAACCCCGAGGCGCATGTGCAGTTCAAGGGCAGGAAGATGAGGATGCGCGCCCGGACCGCCGTTGGCGAAGAGCGGTCCCGCCTCTGGGCGCTGGCGCTCACATACTATGATTATGCCCGCTACCAGCGCCGCACCACCCGGGAGATCCCCGTGGTGGTTCTTACTCCATTGGCACAGTAAGCGCCGCCATGCCCTTGACCCTCTGACCCGAGTGGCCTAGGCTTTCCCTCATGAAGTTCGGCGTGTTCTATAACCCGTTTCATGCCCAGGCCGAGACCATGATCCGCTTCGCCCAGCATGCGGAGGCCCTGGGTTTTGAATGGCTGATGGCCGATGACCACATCTTTCCTCCGAAGCAGTGGGAGCAGAGCGGCCGTGAGGTCGAATGGGACGCCCACACCATCCTCACGTACCTGGCTGCCAAGACCACGAGGCTGCGCCTCCTGTACGGCTGCCTTGTTGTCCCGTTCCGGCAGCCGTTCACCACCGCCAAGGCGATCGCCAGTTTGGACGTCTTGTCCAAGGGGCGTGTGACGCTGGGGGTTACGCCCGGCCACCTGAAGCGCGAGTTCGCCACGTTCAATGTACCCATCGAGCAGCGGGGGAAGATCACGGATGAGTATCTGAGGATCATGAAGGGCCTCTGGACGAGAGACGAGTTTTCGTTCGAGGGGGCATATCACACCGCCAAGCGCCTCAGCCTTCGCCCAAAGCCGGTGCAGAGCCCGCATCCGCCTATCTGGGTGGGCGGGAGCTCGATGCGGGCCGTGCGCCGTGCGGTGGAGCTTGGCGATGTCTGGTTTCCCCTGCACTTCGCGGCTATCCCTGAGGGGCCGCCTGGGAAAGCGCCGCCTGAGCCGACGAGATATAGCGACGATGCGACGCCGGAGCGCATCCGCGAGGGGATCGCCTACGGACGCAGGCTCTCCAAGGAGATGGGGAAACCGTTCACGATGAAGGTCGCGATATTGACGGGCGTGATCCAGGTGATGGAGTACGACGTGGTGCGACCGTTCAGCGGCAAGCGGTTCATCTTCAGCAAGGGGAGCCCGGCGCAGGTGATCGGCGACCTCCGACAGTATGCAGACGCCGGCGTTGATCATTTTGTCGTCGGGTTTGCTGGGCGTTCGGAGGAGGGTTTTCACCAGCAGATGGAGCGGTTCGCCAAAGAGGTTATGCCAGCGTTTCGGTAGCGCGGGATGTGTGCCCCGCGCCCCGACGCCGGATTGGGTTTCGGGAGCAACCCGAAGAGCGTAGGCCCGTTCGTCGTGGCGATTGGGGATCACCGCTCCTCAGGGGGACAGAGGGGGCGACCCGCGCGATGGACCCAGGGCGCGTGCCCCGCGCCCCTACTCCTTTCTTTGAGATGGGTGTGGGGATGGGTGTGCTGCAGAGGGCCCGACGGTGTGCCATGGGTGGACGCGTCCAGCAAAGGTGCGG
>VGPF01000060.1 GCA_016875535.1 Chloroflexota bacterium | reverse complement strand
CCATACGTTCCTCTACTTCCATAGTAAGTACTAACGTCAAGTGGGGAGAGGACAAGAGGGTCTACCACCGAGAGCACAGAGGGCACAGAGATGAGGAGGGAACAGAGGAATGCAGGAGCGAGGAGGTGGCGATGGCGGGGAGAGGGTGAGGCGTAGGGGCGGCCCGATTGTATCGGGCGAACGCGGCGCGCGCCCTCCGGCGACCCTGGCATAGGGACAAGGCTCGGATAAAGGAGGAATAGAGCAATCGCATCATGGCGATAGGCAATTCACACCATGATGGCATCCGGCGGCCCCGGTACGGTACGTCATAGAGCCTTTCGCGACGAACCAAGAAAGGGGCAGGCGATGGCACGAACCTATCACGTCATCTCGTCCGATTCCCATGCCGTGGAACCGCCGGATCTATGGCAAAAGTGGCTGCCGAAGAAGTATCACGACCGCGCTCCCCATCTCGTCTCTGACGGCCAGGGCGGCGACGCCTGGCAGATGGAGCCCGGCCGCGCGCCTGACCCCATCGGCCTCACTGTCATCACCGGCCAGGGCTACGAGAAGATCAACTGGTACGGCTTTAGCTTCAAGAACATCAGCCCCGCCTGCTATGACGGCAAGGAGCGGCTGAAGGCGCTCGACTTTGACGGCGTGGACGGCGAAGTCATCTTTCCGCCGCAGCGCACCATGGGCTACTTCATCCGCCACAAGGATTCGGAATACCAGATGGCGGGCGTCCAAGCCTTCAACCTGTGGGTGAAGGAAGATTTCTGCGCCGCCGACCCCTCCCGCCTCAAGGCCGTCTACCAGATCCCCAACGTGGGCGTGGAGACCGGCGTGGCCGAGCTGAGGCGCGCAAAAGAGCAGGGCTATGTGGCGGTGGGCCTCACGGCCTGGCCCTCCGGCCAGCCGCAGCCTTCGCCGGAGGATGATCCCTTCTGGACGGCGGCGGAAGAGGCCAAGATGCCCGTGGCCATCCACATCACCCTGGCAGGCTACGAGCGCCCCGGGGGAAGGACGCCCGCCTACAACCGCATGACCGGACTCGCCACCGGGTTCGCCGCCATGCCGATGATCATGGTGGACCTGATCTTCAGCGGCGTCTTCGACCGGCATCCCGGCCTGCAGATCATCTCCGTGGAGGCCGGCTGCGGCTGGGTGCCGTACTTCATGGAGCAGATGGACGACCGGTACTGGCGCGACCGCACCTGGAGCAAGCTGCGCCTCAACCGCCTGCCCAGCGCCTACGTCCCGGACCACTTCTACTTCTGCGTCGTCCGAGATTTCTTCGGCATCCGCACGCGGCATGAGACGGGGATAGACCGCATCCTGTGGGCCAGCGACTTCCCGCACCACATCAACGATTTCCCCTACTCCCGCCGGGTGATCAACGAGATGTTCGGCGGCATCTCCGCAGAGGAGCGGCAGAAGATGGTCTGCACGAACTCCGGGAAGCTCTTCGGCTTCATCCCCTGACCAGGAGGCAAGAGCGGACCCCCCTCTCTTTCATTCTCTCCCACAACGGTTCGCGGACGAACCTGGGGAGAGAAGAGGAGACATCATCAGAGAGCCCCACACCCTACCTTGGAGGAACGCGATGCAGTTCGGCACCTTCGTCCTGATGAACGGCCCCGAATGGAAGTCCGATAAGCAGATCTACGATGAGGCGGTGGAGCAGGCGGTCCTAGCGGAGGAGCTGGGCTTCGATGCGATCTGGCTCGCGGAGCACCACTTCAGCCGGTACGCCATCCTTGCCGACCCGATGATGCTCGTCACATACCTGGTGGCACGGACCAAGCGCATCACCATCGGCCTCGCCGTTTCGATCCTGCCCTTCCACAACCCGCTTCTACTGGCTGAGCAGGGAGCCATCGCCGACCTGCTGAGCAACGGGCGCTTCGTGATGGGCATCGGCCGGGGCTACCAGAGCCAGGAGTTCCAGAAGCTGGGCCTGGAGATCGCCGACAGCCGCGAGCGCTTCCTGGAAATCTATGACGTCCTGAAGCTGGCCTGGTCGCGCAAGGAGTTCAGCTACAACGGCAAAATCTTCAAAATCCCGCCGACGCGCGTCTATCCCGATCCCCTGCAGAACCCGTATCCGCCCATCGCCATCGCCACCTCCGGCACGCGGGAGACGATGCAGTGGGCCGCCCAGCAGGGCCTGCCCTTCATCAGCGGCGGCGCATTCCCGGAGATGGAAGGCGTCCGGAAGCGCATCGAACAGTACGTGATTGACGCCAAAGAGGCCGGCTGGTCCCAGGACCACATCGAGCGTTGCCTGGATGCCTCGCCCTTCTCCCGCAGGATCTACGTCGCCTCCTCCGATAGAGACGCCTTCGAGCGGCCGAAGGAGCACGTCCTGTGGTTCCACAATAAGCTCATGGAGAACGGCCTGCCGACGGATAAGAAAAAGGAGGCCAGCTACAAGGAGCACATGGAACGGATGCGGACGCGCTCCCTGCAGACGTACGACGATATCTGGAAGCAGGACCTCTATGCGACGCCGGACAAGATGACGGCGGCCATCAAGGTCCACCAGCAGATGGGCATCCGCAATCTAGTCGGCTGGTTCAACTTCGGCGGCATGCCAAACGACATGGTGGTGGCCTCCATGACGCGCTTCTCCAAGGAAGTGATGCCGGCATTCAAGCCTGTGGGGGCGAGGAGGTAAGGGAGTAGGGGAGGGCTGGCCTCTCCCATGGAATCGGAGCCCTCTTAGTAGGCCAGGGATCCGGGGAGGGCGCTCCGGTGCGGCTCCGGTGCGGCTCCGATGCAGCATGCGGTCCGAGCAGTCCGGACTCATAGGAATGAGAGTGAGGACACGCGCTCCGGTGAAGCACACGGAGTCCTTCAGAAAGGACCGCGCTCGTCCGATGGAATCGGACCGGCCCTACGGGATGTGGGTTGCCGGGGCAACCTCTGAAAGATGGGCGTGCCGCGCCGCAGTCGGGAGAGCTTGTCACGCCCCTACGCAGGATGAGGAATCGGGTTGCGGGGCAACCCAAGACCGATACACCCTCACCTTCCGGGAAACATCGGGGCCGAGGATACGGCCTGAAGACAAATGTTTCTCTGGCGCCTCTCCCCAACGGTTCGTGGGAATAAACCTTGGGAGAGGCACAAGCCAGAACAGGGAGGGCATGGGGCAGGCGCCCCTACTGGAGGAACTGGTCGAAGAGGGTGGCGATCTCGTTTTCTGGGAGGCCGAGGAAGTCTTTGCAGATGGAATAGGTGTGCTCGCCGAGGAGGGGGGCGCGCAGGGTAGGCGACGGGTCTACGTCAGAAAGGCGGAAGGTGCTGGTGTGGGTGTAGTGCAGGCCCATCTCCGGATGGTTGAGGCGAACGAAGTGCCCGCGATGTTTCAGCTGTGGGTCGGAGAAGAGGTCCCGGTAGTTCTGGACCGCGCCTGCGGGGATCCCCGAGGCTTGCAACGCCCGCATAAGCTTGTGCTTGTCCCAGGCGGATGTCCACCCGCTCATCAGCCGGTCTAGCTCGACCTGCTGCTCCCGGCGCTGCTTGAGCGTGGCGAATCGAGGATCGCTCGCCCACGGTTCGCCGATACGCTGTGCGAGGGCTTGCCATTCGGCATCGCTCGTGACGGCGATGGCGCACCACTCATCGTCGCCGCGGCAGGGATAGACGCCGTGGGGCGCGGCAAGGTCATCGCGGTCGCCCATCGGCTTACGCGCGACGCCGTTTGCGGCGAACTCGAGAAAGGAGGGGGCGAGGAGGGAGAGGATGGACCCAAGTATCGAGACCTGGATGTGGCTTCCCTGCCCGGTGCGCTCCCGGCGGTGGAGGGCGGCAAGGACGGCCGCGAGGGTGTAATAGGCGGCAAGGTGATCGCCATAGGCCAGGTAGGGACCGATGGGCGGCCCATCTTCCCAGGCGGTGAGGTAGGAGATGCCGCTGAGGGCCGAAGCGTTGTTGCCGAAGCCCTTGAGGTTGCGCAGGGGACCCTCGTGCCCGATGAAGGCGATGCGCGCCATGATCACTTTCGGGTTGACCTGCGCGATGTCCCTGTGGGCGAGTCCCCATTTCTCCATGACGCCGGGGGCGAAGGAGTCAATGACGACGTCAGCCCAAGGGGCAAAATGCTTCTTGATGAAGCCTGCCGCGCCGGGCTTGCTCATGTCTATGCCGAAGGAATACTTGCTGGAGTTGGAGAAGGGGTAGTAGAGCGAGTGGTTCATCCCCACTGCACCGACATAGGGAGTGCTGGTGCGACTGGAATCGGGCCGAGCATCGGACTCGATCTTGACGACGGTGGCCCCGTAATCGGCGAGGAGCCTGGTCACAACGGGGCCGGCAACGGTGGCGGTAAGATCGAGGACTTTGATACCGTCCAAGGGTTTCGAAGGCGAAGTTCCGCCTTTTGGAATAGGCTTTCTCTTGGGGGCTTGCGGCGGAGCGACCTGAGTCGGCGCACTTCCGGAGGGAAGGCCAAGGAGAGCGGTAAAGATAGCATTGTTATCCCGGCCAATAGCAGGAGCGAGCGCTGAGGGATCGGCGGGCTCACCGACAAATCTGACGGGAGAGGCGGGGTGCGGGAGGGCGTTCGCGCGTTCCGGATGAGCGACGCCTTGCCAGAGACCGTGTCCTTTGAAGTGGTCGCTCGTCACCACGTCCGGGATGGTGTTGATGGGGGTGATGAAGAGGCCGCGGGCGAGGGCGCCTTCGAGCAGTTCCTGTTTCGTCTTTGTGAGGAAGAAGGCGGCAAGGGCATCGCTGAGGGCATCGGCATCCGCCTGCTCGAGATTCGTCGGGTCGTAGGTGGCCGAATCTATCTGATGGAGGGCGGGAGGGGCCATGCCATCGGCCTTCATCCATTCGACGAGGCCGACGAGGCCTCTCGATAAGATCCCGGTGCCCATGGTGATGTAGAGATAGCCATCCTTGCAGGCGTGGACCTGCTTGAGAAGCGTTTTTCCCCACTGGATACGAACTCCTCCGCGCTTGGAGATCGTCCCATGGGCGATGTAGTGGGCGAAGGACTGAAAGAGCATCCATGGGCCGAGCTGTTCGATGGACTGGTCTACATGTCGGCCACGGCCAGTCCTGGCGCGATGCTGGAGGGCAATGAGGGTCGCGCCCACCGAAGAGACGGCGGCATACTGGGCCGCCTGCTCTATCCCCCCAGGCCGGAGGGGCGCGCGGCTGGGATCGCCAGTCATCCACATATAGCCGCTCATGGCCCAGGAGACGAGATCCGGGCTTTTGTAGGAGGCGAAGGGGCCGGACCGGCCGAAAGGCGTGATGGAGGTGAGGACGACGGGCGGGTGCGCCTGGGAGAGATCGCGATAGCCGAGGGAAAGGGAGTCCAGACGGCCTGGGGCAAAGGACTCGATGACAAGATCGGAGGTTTGGACGAGGCGGAGGAAGCGAGCGCGGCCTGAGGGATGGGCAAGATCGAGGGTCACGCTGCGCTTGTTGAGGTTGAGGGCAGACCAGAAGAGGCTTTTCTCCAGGTGAGGCGTTCCGCCGAGGAACGGGCCGCGATGGCGCGAGGGAGCGCCGCCGGGCGGCTCGACTTTGATGACCTCGGCGCCGAGATCGGCGAAGATTTTCCCGGCGAGCATGGCGCCGTCCTCGGTGAGATCGAGGACGCGCCAGTTGGAGAGGAGGTCCATTCTCTGGGTGGTCATTGGCACGATCGGCAGTAGGCCTTCAGCGATGGATGGAAGGGACGCAACCCATAGTAGCTTGAGAGTCATGTCTTGGCGAATTCATGGGGGAGGGGGGACCTGACTTCACCCTCTCATCCCTCTCGTAGCTCTGGGAAGAGCACAGCGAGGCGAGGGACGCTTTGTTGGTTGCGGCCGACGGGTTCGCGAGGTGAGTGCTCGCTTGCAGGTCTTGAGAGTAATCACAAGTCAATGTAAAGAATCGGATGAAGATAAGAAGAAAGAGATTTCGGAGACCTCACCCTGGCTTTCTCCCGGCCGCTCCGATGAATCGGAGCTGGGAGAGGGTAGGGGCGCGTGGTGCGCCCGATGGGGAGGGGCCGGCCCTACGGTCTTTTCTTTGCGGCGAGTTTGGCCATCAAGCGCTCTTCTTTGTCCATCTCAAGGAGATGTTCCAGGAGGAGCTTGGCGGCGTCTTTATCCAGGGGGTTGTTGTTGTTGCCGCATTTGGGCGATTGGATGCAGGAGGGACAGCCTGAGGCGCAGGGACATTCGCCGACGGTCTTGAGGGTGGTCTCCCAGAGCTCCCAGACCCGGTCGTAGCCGCGCTCGCTGATGCCGATGCCGCCGGGGTGGCCATCGTAGATAAAGACCTGGGGCTTGCCGGTGTCCGGGTGGAGGGCCGTGGAGACGCCGCCGATATCGGCGCGGTCGCACATGGCGAAGAAGGGGAGCATGCCGATGGCGGCGTGCTCGCAGGCGTGGAGGCCGCCGGGGAGATCGAGCTTCAGCTCCTCGATCTTCCGGAGAGCGCGCTCCGGGAGGTCGAACCAGAGGGCGACGGTTACGAAGGACTGGGTCGGCAGGTTAAGGGGCTCATCGGAGATGACCTCCTCAGTGAACTGTCGTTTCTTGCGGAAGCCGACGATGGTGCGCGAGACGTCCACCTGGCCCAGGTGGACCGCTGTGCCGCCGACGACCTTGCGGGAGACGAGCTTTTGGATGGCGATGTCCGTGATATCTCGGGTGACGGTGTAGTAGGGCTCGGCGTGAGGGCGGGCGAAGGCCGTTTTGGACGGGATGTCCAGCTTGGTGATAACGTAGGGATCGCCCTGGTGGAGGTAGACGGCCCCCTGGTGGAGCTGGCTATAGGCGACGGCGGAGTCCACGGTCTCGAGGAGGGCTCCGGTTTTTTCGTCCACGACCTGGTAGAGGGCGTCGGACGTGGAGCGGATGTTGATCCGCTCGGCAGGGTAGGTGACGCCCGTGCTGGGGAACCATCGGTTGTTGCGCTCCTGGACCATGCCCTGGCGCTCCAACTCCTTCAGCAGGGGCCACATCTCTTCGCCAAAGAGGGCTTCATCGCGGGGGGTGATGGGCGATTCGAAGGCGGCGCAGAGGAGATGGGGCTTGAGGATGTAGGGGTTGGCGGGCGAGATGAGGGCGTTTTCTTGCGGCTTACCGAAGAAGGTTTCCGGGTGACGGGCGAAATACTGGTCGAGGGGATTATCGGAGACGACCATGATGCTGAGAGAGCGCTCGCCGCGGCGGCCGCTGCGCCCAGCCTGCTGCCAGGCGCTGGCGATGGTGCCGGGATAGCCGTTAAGGATGGTGGCATCCAGGTCGCCGATGTCTATGCCGAGCTCCAGGGCGTTAGTGGCTGAGACGCCGAGGAGTGCGCCGCTGAAGAGTCCCTTTTCGACGGCGCGGCGGTCTTCGGCCAGGTAGCCGGCGCGATAGGGCTTGATGCGGGAGACGAGCTGGGGGGCCTCTTCGCGAAGGCGGTCGCGGGTGTAGATATAGATGAGCTCGGCGAGCTTGCGGGAGCGGCTGAAGGCGATGGTGCGGACGTTGCGCTCCAGGAGGTCGGTGAAGGCGAGGGTCGTTTCGCTGTGGGGACTGCGGCGCGCCATGCGGTTTTCGTCCACAAAGGGCGGGTTCCAGAGCAGGAAGTCCTTGCCGCCATAGGGAGAGCCGTCGTCGTCCACGACCTCGAAGGAGCAGCCGGTGAGGCGTTCGGCATGCTCGCCGGGGTTGGCGATGGTGGCGCTGGACAGGATGAACTGGGGGACGCTGCCATAAAGGGCGCAGGCGCGGCGCAGGCGGCGAACGATGGAGGCGACGTGGGAGCCGAAGACGCCGCGATAGACGTGGGACTCATCGAGGACGACGTACTTGAGGCTGGCGAGGAAGGCGCGCCAGATGTGCCGGTTGGGGAGGACGCCCATGTGCAGCATGTCCGGGTTGGTGAGGACGAGCTGGGCGGAGCGGCGGACCTCGCCGCGCTCATGGGAGGGGGTATCGCCATCATAGGTGGCGGCGCGAAGGCCACGCGGAAGGAGGCTGGCGAAATCGCCGAGCTTGCGGAGCTGGTCTTGGGCAAGGGCCTTAGTAGGAAAGAGGAGGAGGGCACGATTGGCCTTGTTGGCGAGGGCGGATTCCACGATGGGGATGGTGTAGCAGAGGCTTTTGCCGCTGGCGGTGGAGGTGGCAATGGTGACGTTGCGCCCAGCGCGAAGGGCGTTGACGGCACGGGCCTGATGGGAGTAGAGACCCGTGATGCCGAGGGCGGCGAGGCGGGCTTCCAGAGCATCCGGGAGGGGGCGATCAAGGTGGCCGATGCGAGAGGAGCGCTTCGGGATGGCCTGGCGGTGGACGACCTGCCCACGGTACCAAGGCTGCTTCTTGAGGTTATCTAGAAAAGCTTCTGTGTTCATGAGCCCCTAGCCGATTAAGATCCGCGATACTTGGCATCATCCAGTGTACCTGCGGCCACAAGGAGCGATTGGCGTGGCGACGGTCGTTGCTGACGCAGACGATGCCGAGGAGGGCGGTCTGCCAACTCTCGTTTTCGCCGACTTCGGCGATGGCAACGTTGAAGCGGCTGCGCGCCCGGGAGGCGATGGAGTGGACGATGCGACGCTTCCCTTTGAGATTATCGTTTTCCGGGATGCGAAGGGTCACCGTAGCTATACCGATGTGCATGGCAACATTATAGGAGGGTTCGTGGATCAAGGAGCAGAGAGCGAGGTTGATAGGAAGCAGGCATGCGTTCCGATTCCTGAAAATCGAAGTCACTTTTATGACATATGTTGACGTGATTTGCCTGATGCCTATAGAATTGTGACAAGTTTTACAAATGGGCTGGGGGCGAGCCGCTACCCACCGATGCAACAGGTATCCAGCGCGGAGAAATCGCGAACCGTTAGCCGAATGTTTGGCAGGATCGCCAAACGATACGACCTGGGCAACAGGGTCATCAGCCTCGGGCGCGACCAAGCGTGGCGGCGCCAGACCGTCGCGAAGCTGGCCCCCACCGCAAAGGACGATCTGCTCGACATCGGCGCGGGAACGGGCGACCTGACGCTCTTGATGGCGAAAGAGGCCCGCTCTGTCACAGCCTTAGACTTCAGCCACCCGATGGTGGTGATCGGCCAGCGGAAGGCGACGGAGGCTGGGCTAGCGCGAAAGGTCTCCTTCGTCACAGGCGATGCGCTGCACCTGCCGTTCCCGGACGAGAGCTTTGAGGGGATCGCGACGGCGTTCACGGTGCGCAACCTGGCGAAGATGGAGCAGGGATTCGCCGAGATGCGGCGCGTGCTGAA
The DNA here is from genome assembly GCA_016875535.1 of Chloroflexota bacterium. Classification (NCBI taxonomy): domain Bacteria; kingdom Bacillati; phylum Chloroflexota; species Chloroflexota bacterium. The sequence continues at coordinate 817 of VGPF01000060.1, read as the reverse complement.
GCCGGGCGGGCGCCTGGTCTGTCTTGAATTCACAAATCCGCGCTCGCGGATCATCCGTTTCTTTTATCGTCCGTACCTTCACCATATCTTGCCGGTCCTTGGGGGAATCTTGACGGGAGACGGGGCGGCTTATCGCTATCTGGCGCGCTCCATCAGCGCCTTCCCCTCAGTTGAAAGCCTGGCAGAGGCGATGCGCGCCACAGGCTTCGCGCGAGTGGAGTGGACGACGATCAATCTGGGCACAGTGGCGATCCATGCGGCGCACAAAGAAGCATCGCCCGTCGCGATGAGGGCCGCGGCATGAGGACAAGCTCTGAAGGCGGCAGCAACATCCCGGAAGTCGTTATCCTGCGCCTACCGCTGTACGTGCGCATCCTGACGCAGCTGCGCGAAGAGGGGATAGACGTGGTCAGCTCGCGAGACCTGGGCGAGCGGCTGAATGTGACCCCGGCACAGATCCGCAAGGACCTGAGCTACTTTGGGCGCTTCGGCAAGCAGGGGCGCGGCTACAACGTGAACTACCTTGTGGGAGAGCTGCGGCGCGTCCTTGGTCTAGACCGCGATTGGAATGCGGCAGTGGTGGGCGTCGGACGCCTAGGGCGCGCCATCATCAGCTATCCAGGCTTCGCGCCGGAAGGGTTCAAGGTTGTCGCTGCTTTAGACTCGGACCCCTCGCAGGTGGGGCGCCAGATGGACGTGGTCACGGTGCGGCCGATGGACGACTTAGGCCGGGTAATCGCGGAGCAGAAGATAGACATCGGCATCGTGGCGGTGCCTGCGGCCCAGGCGCAGCCAGTGATCAACCGGCTAGTGGAGT